>JBLIRS010000001.1:0-31566 GCA_049472415.1 bacterium
CGGCCAATCCTCAACGTCCCTGGTGTTATAAAAATGGACTACCTCTTTTAGAGACTTGAAAACACCATTGTGAAGATAAGCCTTTGGAAAATAAAGGCCCGGGCGTTTATCGACATTTCTCAGGGTCGGGACCTTGTGTTTTCCCATATTCTCGTCAGCAAGGGCCTGCCACTCAGGCAGCATATCTAAAGTCTTTAAGAAACCTCCTAATCCCTCGTCTATCCAGTCCGCTCCATCGGGATTGATGGGTGTCCCGTCATCGAGGTATACCTTATCCATCTTATAAAATGGATTATCGGGATTTTTAGGGGTGCCAAGATTGTCAAAGGTAAAGTCTGTGAAAAGGGGAGGCTCGCCA
Source organism: bacterium (assembly GCA_049472415.1). GTDB lineage: Bacteria > SZUA-182 > SZUA-182 > DTGQ01 > JAFGSM01 > JBLIRM01. The sequence continues at coordinate 359 of JBLIRS010000001.1, forward strand.
TCCGATCCTGGTTCACTGGGATGGCATGCTGAACACATGCCTTTCCCTTCAAAAAGCTCCAGTCCCCATGCTTCCTGCTCAGTCAACTCTGCATCTCCGCCAAGGTAAAGGTCATACTTGGATGAAAACTGATTGACTTCGCTCGAAGCCTCATATGCAGCAATAGACAATCCAATGCGATCGTAATTTTCATCAATTTTATCAGGAGTTTCCACGCTAACCGGCTCTCCCCAGGCTGCTTCCCATAAATATGCGTATCGTGAAGCAGCCACCTGTTTCAATACTGCCTCCTTGCTGGGATTGTTCTGTTCCACGGGGTTCAAAAACGGGCCGAGGGCCTGATCAGCCGCGGGATTTCCTAACACCTCTCCTGTAGCCCTGCCATCCCAGAAGTTTCCACCTACAAAAAGGCCTTCTGCTTCATCATAATGAAAGATTGGGCTAAGAGTCGCGTAGGCTGCGCTCGGTGGTTTACGATTGCCGAAGCGCTGGGGAACGGCTCCTCTATAAACACTGCCTGACATATTTATTCCGGCGATGGGTCCCGTAAAGCCGGTGCTGGGTGCATGACAGTCGGCACAGGACATAGAGTCAGGACTCGAAATCTTGTCAAAGAACAGGGCTTTGCCTAATTCTGCCATGGGTGTAAGATTTCCTCCGTTAGCCATGGTAATATTTAAAGAACACATCAATGAGGTTATGATCAAAAAAGTCGACAGATAATTAAAGGCTCTTTTCCAATTCATCTTTGGCCTCCTTTAATAATGCTAAAGAATTAATCCTGATTGTAGCCTTATTCAATTTTTATTATTTATAGCCCTCCTTCCTTCAAAAATTGATGTCCCATTTAATCTCCAGAAAACAAATGATATATGATAAATATATTATTTTGTTGGCTTAATGATACATAATAATTAAGCATTATAAAGAGATTAGCTTTGTAAAATATAATAATATGTTTAATTACTAAATAATTAAACCCAAATATTTTTAAATTAAGATTTAATCAATAGGGTGAAATTTAATAATACTAAGGGTTTAAAAAATTAATACAAATAGCTAATACTGAATCTGTCTAAATGTATTAATTCCTCCTAAAAAATAAAATTATGAAAAGTGTTTAAATATTTTTATAGTTTTAAAGGAAAAACTTATAATTGGGAAAAACAATGATGTAAAAGATCTCAGTACTAATTTAATTATATAATATTATAATAGGAATAAACCATTTTGTCAAAATTACATCTAATCATTTTGGGGGCTTAAACATTTCAGTTTGTTAATCAGATTTTCCACAAGAAGTGTGGATATGCTGTTAATAAACCCTTCTTTTTTTCTGTAATTTTTTGAAAAATTGAGAAAATTAGCAATGTGATATCAATATGGGCAAAATAGAAACAGATGGTATTTCAAAAAGATAGATATTGCATTTATACCTTTGTTTGTCATTTGTGAATTTGGGGAGGAATTATTCACAACCTTTTAAGTGAAGTTTTAGAAGATTCTTATGCCCTAATTTTACAAATAATTCAAAATGAAACAGGGGAAGGGTAAATTCATGTAGCAAAAATCACATAATATAAAAATAAAACTATTCCCTAAAACGGGGGTCCGTTGAAATATCCATAAAAGATGCAACCATCGGGCGCGGTAAAAGGACCATGTTCATCCCCTGCAGGGGCATAGAAAAACATTCCCTTTTTGGTTTCATTACCATCAGTGTCAATAAGGCTTCCCTCCAGAATAAATATATCATGATCAGAAGGATGTGAATGCCTGGGTTCTTCAAATCCTTTGTCAAATTTGAATAAAGCTGAAAATGCACCGGTCTCTTCATCGTGACTCAACATCTTTATCCATGCGCCAGAAGGAAGTTGTTCTATTGGTTGCCAATCAATTTTTCCCGGATCTATTAGAATTTTTTCTCTCATGAATTCACCTCCTTATTAAAAAACATATCCTTTCATATTTTGTGATAGATAAATGAAATACCTTCCCCCTTTTGAAATCCGAAGCTTTAAGAGCTGCATTGAGCTAAAATTTCTTAGTTTGCCTGTTTAGTCTTGTTCTTTAAAAATCATCAATCAGTATTTTAATGCAGAATGAATTGTGAGTTCAACTATTGATAATATTGTAATAGGTTATTGAAGGGGTTATTGGTATTTTTTGTCAAAGTAACGAAGCAAGCTTCAAGGCCTTCAAAAAAGGTCCGTAGACAACGAAATGACTTTTTTTAAGAATCCATAATCCAATAATAAAGATTTATGCATATATAAAATCGGTCTTATATATTTATATAATTTTTTTTTAATGCTATAATTTTGTTGATTTTGAAAATACATAATGTTACCCTAAATCTTCTATCTTGCAATTTTTCTTTTGTCTGTTAGACTGGTTGCGGTAGATTATAGAGAGGGATTATGAATATGAAATACACTTATCAGGAATTACGGAAGAAGATCGATCAAAGCAGAAAAGATTTGGCGGAGATAGAAAAATGTCTCAGGGAAGGGGAGGGTTTAGAAAAGGATCTTGATAAAAATGTCTTTCAGATAGAGGACAGGCTTAAGAGGGTTGAACAGAAGGTGGAAAAATTAAAAGAACTGGAAGACCTGCGCGAGGATTTGAAAAAGGTAAAAGAGTTTGTTGTGGAGAAGAAAAAAATCCTTGAGCAACCTAAACATAAGCTGAAAATGTATTTAGGCGCTGAACTCGATCGAAGGTTTGGGGACAAGGGCTGGCATATCGAAGGTAATTTCCCGGAGTTGAGGTTAGGGCTGCTGACCCTGGAGTTTTTACTATCGCAAGACCAGGTGAGGATCTGGTATGGACCGAAGATAGAGTTATTGAGCCGCTCCAAGCTTGTGGCGGATGATATTTCGAATATCGCGGGAAAAATATATGAAGATCTGGAAAACGAAAGCTTTAAGGATGGGGAAGCATTTCTTAAACTCATTTTTGATGTCTATGGATGGATTTTAAAAAAAGAGGGGCTGGATTTCGGTGCCAATGTTTCTATAATTTATTTGTTAAGCGAGATAGCCTGGCGCAAGCAGGACGAGAAATTTTTTTCAGACCCCCGGAAAGAGCATTTCAGAAGTTACAGCCGTACACAATTGAGCTATGATCTTTTTCGACTTAAACAACGTGAATGCGAGGGGTATGAATTGAGGCTGGGTGTGGCCAGCAGGGAGCAGACAAAAAATAAGGATGATAACCTCTGGATTCCAAGGAGTCTCAAAGGAGACGGTACCCATTTTGCCTTTGTCTGCTTTCATAAACATATATGAAGGATTTTGGATCTAATGAATCAATTAAATAAGCATACGGCAAGAAGAATTATTGAGACTGTTGGATCTTTCGGCACACCCCCTGAATGGGGTTTTCAGTATTTCACCGTGGGTCTCGATGATTATCTTCGTCTCATTGAGGATGAGTATCTGAAGACCTTTGTCAAAGAGGATGGGGGTTCCACCTTCAAGCTGGTTATCGGCGCTTATGGCGGAGGTAAAACCCATTTCTTGTATAATATTCGTGAGATGGCCTGGAACGAAAATTTTGTGGTCAGCTATGTAAACCTTAGCTCTGAAGAGGCTCCTTTTTACCGGCTTGAATTGGTATATCGTGCTATAGTGAACAATCTCATGTATCCGATGACCCCTGAAGAGCTTCTGAAAGGCCAGGAAAAGGGTATAGAGCCCTTTATCATAAACTGGTATGAGAAGCAGACCGAAATCTTCATGGAAGCGGGTCTTCAGGGAGAGACCCTGGACCAGGAGCTTAACAACTATTCCGGGGCCATTCAGAGAAATATCGAAAATGTCAATTTTGCCAAGGCCGTTGCGCAGGAATTTCTTTTCCTGCATCAGGAGCGTGAAAAGGATTTTCGAAACATCCTTCAATGGTTAAAGCTGGAAGGTTATGACAGGAATATACACAAAGAGTATGGCCTGTTGCACCCAATAGGCCGCAGTAATTCCTTTTCCATGGTTCGTTCTCTTATTCAATGGGTAAAGAATATCGGTTATTCCGGAATAGTGATCCTGTTTGATGAGGCGGAACAGGTGCCCAGCCTGAGCAGTAAGCAGAGGGAGTTGATGCTTAGCAATCTTAGAGAATTGATTGATGAATGCGGTCACGCGTCCTTTAAGAATGTTATGATCTTTTATGCCCTGCCCGACGAGCATATCTTTGAAGGCGCCTCCAATGTATATGAGGCGTTGAAACAGCGTATATCAAGTGTCTTCGACTTTTACAATCCTTCGGGGGTAAAGATCCGCCTTGAAGAAATGGATCGAGAGCCTATAATATTGCTGGAAAAGATCGGCAATAAGCTCAAAGCCGTATATGAAGACGCCTATGAATACTCCTTTAATGCCGACATATCCCCCTTTATAAAAAGGCTGGCCCAGGAGGCCTATGAACGCAGATTCGGTGATATTGGCTACATAAGGCTTTTTGTGCAGGGGGTTATTAAGGCCTTTCATATGGTAAGGAAAGAGCCAAAGGGTGCCTTTAATCAGGATACAACCTTAAAACTTCTGGAAGGATAGTAGAAGCAGAATTAATGGAATGCCTAAAGGTAAGACATGCCATATTTGGCGAGGGCATAGCGATTGACAAAAGGCATCGTGGTCATGAATACCTGGTTTGCTTCCCTCATTCCTTGCAACTCTGGTTAAAAAAAAGCAATTTGGCTTTTCTGGAAACAGAAATCCTTCCTGAAGAACAAAAACATATTCTTTCCCTGAATGAGCCTGAGCCGGAAGAAGCGGAGACCAGAATAACAGGAGAGGAACGGTCCGTCATCGAGGCCTTTCGTCTTGGGATTGTTCCGGCCCGGTCGATAAGGGAATGGACTGTGGGCAGGACCCGTGAGATAGAAACGGTACAAAAATGGCTTCAGGATGAATCATCCGGAACCATGATCATACGGGGAGAATACGGAAGCGGTAAGACTCATCTGATTGAGTATCTCTATGCGAGCGGATTCGATCTTGATTATGCCGTCAGCCTTGTGGGTATCGATCCCTGTGACGCGCAACCCGGTTTCCCCAAGAGGATCTATCGCCACCTGATCAAAAACCTCAGGTTTCCCTACCAGGGTCACTACTATACCTTTTGTGAGCTATTGACCCTGATCGGCAAAGGCTCTGAAAGGAATCCATTCCAGGGTCACTCCTTTTTGAAAGGGATAATGGAAAAGATAAAGAAAGAGAAGGATACTCCACAGATGTGGGAGTGGATAGAAGGCCAGGAGACAGCATTTTCTGAAATGGGCACCCTTTATGATCACACAACTGCCGCAAATATATACTGCAATATTTTGAGCGCTCTGGGAATGCTTGCTGCAAAGGAATTGGGCCTGAAAGGTATACTACTCATGTTCGATGAGGCGGAAACCTCCCGCACCTATCGCTACTCTTATGAATGGACAAGGGCCGTAAATTTTTTCAATGCCCTTTCTATGGTGGCAAATGATGAGCCTGAGCTGAAGGAAGAGAGGGTGATAAAGGGTGATAATTATTATTATGGTGAAAGGACAGGGCTGATATATTCCGGTTATGTCCGCATTCCATATGTATTTCAGCTTCCCAGCTTTCTTAAGGTGGCCTTTGCCTTCACTCCTGACTATAGACTCAGCCTCTCCAAAGAATACAATATTTATGAGATAGAATTGGAGTCGCTTCCTGTTCAACAGACAGAATACCTTTATTACAGGTTGATGGATATTTATGAGAAGATATATCAACACCAGATACCGAAAGGATATCGCAGGAGGCTCTTTGAAATGGTAAAGAATAATAGCTTTCAGTCCACTCGCAGGTTTATTAAGGCCATGGTGGAGAGCCTCGACTTCTCCAGGTTTTATTCCTTAAAAAACCTGGAAGATCTATTATCAAATGTATCCCACGGAAGAGTTTCTCAATATTAAAAAACGGCTTAAGAGGACATGGGGACCTTTTTTCGGCAGATTCGGCAGCTTGAATTCCATCCAATTAGCTGTAATTCCTCATATTCTTAAAGGTGAAAATGTTATTATCGCCTCCCCGACCGCCAGCGGGAAAACAGAAGCGGTTTTTGCCCCGTTGGTTGAAAGGGTTCATGAAACAGGAGCCGAGAGAGGTCTTGCAATCCTTTATATTTCACCCACACGCGCCCTGGTAAACAATATCCACATCCGGCTAAACGGGATTCTGAAAGAGTGCGAACTGAGTGCAGCAGTAAAAACAGGTGACAGACCCGAATTTTCTTTAAAGGATCCGGAGCATGTCCTCTTTACCACCCCTGAGTCCTTGGATTCCATGCTTTGTCGTCACCCTGATATATGGAAGGGTCTCAAGGCTATAATACTGGATGAGATCCACCTGATTGATGCAGGCTATAGGGGTGATCAATTACGAATACTGCTCGAGAGAATTAGATTTGAGCATATGAGGTCCTCCCTCCAGTATGCCGCCCTGTCAGCGACCCTGTATGAACCTGAGGACACGGCAAAACGCTATTTTCAGCCGGTTACCTCAATAAGGATAGGGGAGCCGAGACCGCTTTCACTGACACTTTTTTCTGATATTAAAAGGATGATAGAATTTATCAGACAGAAGAAGATACATAAGGTCCTGATATTTGCAAACAGCAGAAAGGATGTGGAGCGGCTTGGGACAGAGCTTAAAAACTTCTGGCCCAAAGACCGGATCATCATTCACCATGGAAGCCTTTCAAGGCAGATGAGAAGCGCCGCTGAAAAAGCGCTGCAGGAATGGCGATGGGGTATTTGCATCGCGACAATGACCCTTGAGATTGGGATTGATATAGGTGATTTCGATGCAGTAGTATGCTATCGACCACCCCATACCCCCTCTTCCTTCCAGCAGCGAATAGGCAGGGGGTGCCGCCGGAGGGAGGTCATGCAGGCCCTTGGTTACTGTGACACAGAGGAAGAAAGGGCCTGCTTTAAACTCTATGAGCATATGGCCCGTCAGGGTGAGCTTGAGCCTATGGATTATGAACCGGACCCCTCGGTTGCTGTGCAGCAGATATTTTCATACCTTTTTTCCCATACGAGAGGAGAAGAGAAGGCACACCTGGAGTCTTTACTCAGTCCGCTTGTTGATGCATATCAAGTTGAGTCCATAATGAGCTACCTGACAGACCTGGGATATATTAATCAGAAAAGGGACCGGTTTTATGCAACTGAAAAACTCATGGATCTGGGAGAAAAGGGCTTAATACATTCCAATATCCCAACCCTAAGAGAATATAAGGTTATAGACAAGAACACCGGCTGTCAGATCGGGGAGATTGGCCTCCAGGCCGTTCCCGGGACCATATTTGTCCTGGGCGGACGCGTCTGGGAGACTTTGTCAATAAAAGGATTAAACCTTTACGCCCGAACAATCGCCCAAAAGCCCCAATTCAAACATTTTCGCAGAAAAAGTCCTGCCGGCGCCTTTAGCAGGTTCCTGCCAGAGTCCTTTAAGATCCAATAAAAGAAAGCAATATCTTTTTTACAATCTTATCAGGTCTTGCATTTTATTTTAATTTAAAAATCTTTATTGACAAATATAGGAAGTATGAAGTATGTTATTTATATAAAAGGGATTTTATTCAGATATATAAACTTATTTATTTTCTGTATAAATATAACAGTTTCTTTTTTATTTTTCATCATGATTTATATCCCTAACTCCAACAAACAATAAATATATCTAATAAACCTTATCCGGAAGGGAGGCCCTCTTTATGCAGAAGAAATTTGTCTTAACCGTTTTATCTTTTCTCTTGATATTATTATTCCTGTTCAACGGAGAGCTTTTTTCTCAATATGATCAAAATAACTTTATTTTTGCGGGCAATTATCCTTTTTCCATATATAACCTATATAATATATATCCCTATTCATGGATATATCAGTCAATGAATCTTCAAGATGATTCTTTGCAAAGCAGAAATAGGGCGATTTATCTGCCATATTCATCATTAAATAATACCTCAAACAACTATAACTCGTTACAAATGACATATTTTGACTATATTACCGGCAATCCTGTTTTATCTTACAATTTTTCACCCTATATAAATCCCTTCACCGCCCGGTTTCAACCAAGTGGTTTATCCTTAATTAATTCATCTGTCCCGATATTTGATAATCTTTTCACTGATCCGCTCCAAAGCAATAATCTGCTTTTGAAAAGAGCTTCTGTAACTGATTCGATTGTGCCTCTTTTATCTATGTTTTCACAAACAGAGGTCTCAAATTCCAAAAGTCGATTAGCCCTGGTTGAAGATGCGGAGAGCGTAAACACCGAAGAAATTGACCTTACGCCAGAGGTTATGGCTCTGGCCACTGAGCTGACATATTATGTTTTGACTCTTGCAGATAGTATGGCATCACAAATGAATAATTTTCAAGTTCTTGCCATGGAAACACAACCCAATTTTGCTGAATCTCTGGAAGCATTTATGGGAAATGCCATGGGTTGCTCAACCGAGGGACAGAGCTTTGTAGAAAGTGTACTTCCCATGGCAATGGGTTTTGCCGAGCAGGGAATGGAAATGGCGGCTGCATTCGCTGAAAAAGGCATGGAACTTGGTTATGAGTTTGCCTCCAGAGGTGAAGAAGTTGGTCCCATGGCAAACCGCATACTTTTCATGGCCACTCAAATCGGTGTTATGGCTGACCGGATTGGTGAGATGTCGGACCGTATCCTTTTTATGGCGGATGATATAGTTAAATTCGGCGATAAGATCCTCTATGTATCCCAGCTTATTGTCTACACGGAACAATTGATGGTAAATATGACCGTGCTGATAAATGAAACTATTGATACCATTTCGGATATGATTCTAACAATGATGGCAATCACGACCAATAATGAAGTTTACTTAGAGTTGCGTGCTGACTTATTAAAGAATGAAAATCAGTCACTTAATCTTATTTATGAAAATATGAACAAGATGCTCGACCATATGTTGGAATATTCACTCAAGCTATTGGAAAACGAGGCATTGACAGAAGAACATCAATTGGCTGTCAGAGAATTGGAAATAGAACTGAGAGAAACTACGATGAGCGCAAATGATTGTTATTGTCCCGGGTTTTGCGTGGACCCAAATCAGTGTATCTGATAGATTTTAAGGAAATTATATATGATGTTTTAAACGAAGAAAAAGGTTGGAGGGATTGATCGGCCATTGGCACTCTTAAGAAGATCTTTACTCCCGGTTACGGCTGGCCATGTTAAGATATAATTCGATCTCCTGCTCAAAATTGGGAGTAAAAATTCCGCTTCCTAATTGTTTCGTGATTTCCTCTATTTCCCAAAAACGGATCTCATCAATCTCATCCTTATTAAAATCAATATGTCCATCGAATCTGCATAAATAACTTCGTATGTTCTCCGATTCTATTTCGTTTCTCATCTTGTAGTCATACAGATAGTCCAGGTCCACATTTTTAATTCCCAATTCCTCCTCAAGCTCTCTATAGGCCGCCTTTTCATATGATTCTCCGGATTCAACATGTCCTCCTACCGATGTGTCCCATTTCCCGGGTTGAATATCCTTGTTCATTGACCTTTTTTGAAGTAATAACAGGCCGGCAGAATTGAAGATTAATATATGTGCGGCCCGGTGGATAAGCCTTGGATTTCCATGACATTCGCTTCTTAATGCTTTATCTATAATCTTGTTGTCCTCTGTGACTATATCGATATATTCCTGCATCTTATCACAATCATTAAATACAAAATGCAAATTTAAAATTGCAAAATGCAAAATAATGAAATTTGGTGTGTATTCCTTTTTTGATTAATTGTTTACGATGGTATTTTAACATTTTTTAATTTGTATTTTCCACCAATAAAATGTCTGCCTGTTTTATCAGGCCCTTTTAGGGTCAGTTATTTTATATAAATCCGGTCCGCGTGATGTATGATATCATTAATTTATAATATAAATCAGAGATATCTTGACATTAAGAAAATTGTCATGTATTCTTTTTAAGCTGATATATTTGTTTCATAGAATATATATATAAATATATTTATGTATGCTTTGTAACCGGATGTAGATAATCGTTTATAAAACTTCAAGATTTCAGGATTTTTCGAAAAAAGGGCATCTTCAATCCATCCGCCAGCACCTGAAAATCTTTTCTGATCTGGTAAAGCAAATTAATTTCATATTGTAAATGACTCAGATCATTCTGATAATCAACCGAAAGGAGTTAAGAAATGTCTGATTCCAAAAATTCTGAATCTCAAAAGAAGAATTTGAATATAAGCGAGGTAACCACATGTGAAGCAACAGCTCAGATGCTGGAAAAAGCCCAGAGGGACGGTATCGAGATCGCCTTTCATCGCGCACAATCCATGAAGCCATGTCCCATCGGTGTGGACTCAGCCTGCTGTAAACATTGTTCCATGGGGCCCTGCCGGTTGGTTGCCAAGGATCCTTATAGCAAGGTTGGGGTTTGCGGCGCTACCATAGACACCATAATGGCCCGGAATTTTGCGCGAATGGTAGCAAGCGGTGCAGCGGCCCACACGGATCATGGCATGAGTATGCTGGATCTCTTTCGTGAAGTTGTTAATGGCCATATCAGTGATTACAAAATTAAGGACACGGCTAAATTGAGGAATGTTGCGGAAGAAATGGGCATCGACACCAAGGATCTTTCTGTAAAGGAAATGGCAAACCGCCTTTATGAAGAGCTGGAACGTACATATACCCAGGTGGAGGGTGAAATACCTTTTACAAAGAGGGTTCCTCAAAAAACACTCGAGACATGGAGGAAACATGGCGTTGTTCCCCGCGGGGCCATGCGGGAGATAATGGAGCTGATGCACAGGACCCACATGGGGGTGGATCAGGATTATAAAAATATAACAAAGCAGTGTACACGCACGGCTTTAGCAGATGGCTGGGGCGGTTCCATGGTGGCCACGGAGATCTCGGATATCTTGTTCGGCACTCCACAGCCTGTTGCGGCAGAAGTTAACATGGGGTGTCTTGAGGAAGAGCAGGTTAATATAATTATCCATGGCCATGAACCCAATCTTTTCGAATCCATGCTTGCATCAGTGGAGGATAGCTCTTTAGTCGAAGCTGCAAAAAATGCAGGGGCAAAAGGGATCAATCTGGTTGGGATGTGTTGTTCAGGGGCGGAAATGCTTTCACGACACGGTATCCCCCATGCGGGTAATTTTATGTCCACAGAGGCCATTCTCATTACTGGCGCAGTGGATGCAATGGGCGTGGACGTCCAATGCATCAAGCAAGGACTATCGAAGGTGGCCGATTGTTACGGTACCAGGCTTTTTACAACAAATCCTAGATGCCGGATCGAAGGGGCTGAGCATATCGAATTCAATGAGCATGAGCCCAGAAAGTGTACTGACCAGATTGTGAAAATAGCCATTGAGAGATTCAAGGGGCGTAAACTGCCCATCGAGATACCAAAACAGCATAATACGGGTATACATGGTTTCTCTCATGAATACGTAAATTATATGCTTGGAGGGAGATTCAGGAGTTCTTATACCCCTCTCAATTCAAACATCATTAACGGAAGGATTCGTGGAGTGGCAGGTGTAGTCGGCTGTACAAATCCCAGAGTCAAGCAGGACTGGGTGCATGTTGAGCTCGTAAAGGAATTGATCAAGCACAATGTGCTGGTTGTCCAGACGGGCTGTTCACAGATCGCCCTGGCAAAGGCAGGCCTTTTGCTTCCCGAAGCTGCTGAATTGGCTGGCCCCGGTCTTAAAGAGGTTTGCGAGGCCGTTGGCATGCCTCCAGTGCTTGGACTGGGTTCATGTGTAGATAACAGCCGGATTCTGACTGCCTGTGCCGAGATGGTTAAGGTAGGCGGCCTGGGTAACAGCATCGCAGACCTTCCGGTTGCGGGGGCCGCTCCTGAATGGATGAGTGAGAAGGCAATCTCTATCGGGCATTATTTTGTTGGTTCAGGCGTATATACCGTTTTCGGAGTGACCTTCCCGATCGTTGAAAAGACAAAATTTCACGAGTTGCTCTTTGATGGGCTCGAGAAGCTTGAGTTCGGCAAATGGGGATACGAAGCAGATCCTTATAAGATGGCACAGATGATGATTGAGCACATAGACATGAAGAGGAAGGCCCTGGGTATTGATAAGGCAAAAGAGAGGGTACTTATGGATATGAAGGCTCGCCGGGAACTTGATGCCGCTGCGGTATAATTATTGAATATTTTATGGATATTGTCGGGACCGGGTCTGCTCAACACGCAGACCCGACCCTTTAACTCAAGATATGAGTTTAAGTCTAAGGTCTTGGCCCTTCGGGGACCAGGTCGATGCATCTTATATTTAAATCCCCGCCCGGTTTTACGTCCACGGTTTTTTCCTTAATATCTTTATCTATTACACCACCTACTATAATTGAGGTTTCGATTTCGACTTTTTCTCTTACCTCTCTTATCCTGCTGATTTTGGGTGTCAAAATGTTATGGGTTTGCATGAAATTATAATGAGGCCATAATACGGCATCTTTTATTTTTGCCTCTCTGTGAACCACCCAGCCGTCCCCTAAAACAACATTGGGGCCGATAACCGCACCCGGAAATATGGTACAGTCATGACCTATTACTACAGGTGAATTTATAGTTATTTGATCCAGATCAGTCTCGACATTAGCTCCCATCCATCCCCAGGGGTATTTATAATAAGGTAAGTCAATCTGGATTTTCCCCTGAAGTATGGCTTCGTTGACGGATAAATAATCCCTCTTGTTTCCGATATCATACCAGAATGTTCCGGGCTCATATCCATATAAATCATCTTTTCTTTTTGTCAAAAATTCCAAATGCCGGACCTTGCCCTTCATACCCATAAACACGTGTTTTCCAAAATCATAACAGGGCTCATCCAAGCCGACCCTGGCCTCGGTAAGATACTGCTTCAGCTCTAACAAAAAATCCGTTTCCATTATGTAATTTGAGGCATTATTAAGATTGCTGGGAGAGTTTGGATCTTTTTCTATAAAATCCGTGATTCTGGCATATGTCCTTGGCGGAATACTTTTCGTGTCCTTATAACCATCCATAGTAACGGTCCCGAAATCCCTTCTTCGCTCCCAGGGTATCGGGGCAAGCATCATTGTCGCTACAGCACCATGTTTTTTATGAAAGTCCAGCATCTCTTCCAATTGCTCTTTTTTTATTCCTGATACGATGTCCCCGCTGGGGATAAACACCCTTTCAGGACTAAAGCCTCGTTTGCGGAACTCTTCAACCATTTTAATTGCGCCGCCAAGGGTTCCGCTTGGGGTGGATTCATTGACATAAACTATATCCGCCAAAAATTTCTTGCCTTCTTTAAAATGTTCTTTAATGGATTCAGGTACACGGTGGAGATTCATTGCAATTTTATTCATTCCTGCATCTACAAACTTACGGACCCAAAGCTCAACAATCGGTAATTTGCCGCCCAGCGGGAAGGCCGGTTTTGCGATAATATTTGAGATCGGTTCAAGGCGTCTGGCTACACCGGCAGCCAGAATGCAAACCCCGATATTCTCCCCGGTTTTGTTTTTTGTTTGATTTTCTGTTTCATTGCTTCTTATATTTATGGGCATGATCAAATAGCTTTTCCTTTCCTTTTAAATCAAAAAATCAGATAAATTCTAGCAGATTAGGAGCAAAAGCAGATTTTTTAAAAATTTATTAGTTATACCTGGTTGATGTAATTACAAGGAATATTTTTCTTAAACGTTATATTAGTATAATTCATTATCCAAATTAATGTCAATTTATTTTTTGGTTATATATCGAAGTCAGAGAATATGAAAAAAAATTCGGAAATGTATTTTGAATTTACTGATGATTTGTTATAAAATGTAAGCCTTTTGAAATTTCGTAACACTTTAATTGCTTCTAAGAGACAAGGTTGGGTCAGTAACAAATTAAATTTTAAGCAGTGCTCATTTAATACTCGAATGGGTCATTGAATTACATAAAATTATTTTTTAAAGATTAATGAAATATAATCTGGAAAAATTATCTGATGAATACAGAAAGCCTGTTATTGATATCTTCAATTATTTCATAGAGAACAGCTTCGCAGCTTTTCCTGAAATCAGGGTAGATTATGATTTTTATGACAAGATTTTAAATATGTCAAGAGGTTATCCCTCAGTTGTTGTAAAGGATAATATTGAAAATGTCATAGGCTTTGCTTTTTTGCATGCGTATCATCCTATAGAGACGTTTAAAAGGGTTGCTGAAATCAGTTATTTCATAATGCCCGAATATACCAGAAAGGGGATAGGGAAAAACATCCTTGATCGCTTTTATGATAATGCAAAGATATTAAAGATAGATTCCATTTTGGCCTGTATATCATCCTTAAATGAAAAAAGTATAAGGTTTCACCTGAAAAACGGTTTTAAGGAATGCGGAAGGTTTAAAAATATCGGCAGAAAGTTCGGGATGGATTTTGATGTGATTTGGATGCAGAAAATAATCTGATCCTGATTCAATGACTTTTTTACAAACTTATCAATTTCTTTTATGAAATGTAAGGAGAATCTTTATGGGGAAATTCAACCAAAAGAGTTTGGTTTGGCTGGCTTTTTTTTGTTTTTGCTTGCTGACTTTTGGATGTGCCAAAAAAGAAGAGTATAAATTAAGCGTCAATGTTTCTGAAGAAACTCCCTGGGGAAAAGGTGCAGCCATGTTTGCCGAACTTGTATTCGAGAGATCCATGGGGAAGATCCGTATAAAACCATATTATAATATGGTGCTTGCTGCAGGAGACCAGATGAGGGAGATAAGTCTGATCAAATCAGGGGGGATAGACTTTTCACTCAATTCAACCATAAATTATACTCCTACTATCCCTGAGCTGAATGTGTTTTCGCTGCCGTTTCTTTTTCCGGATTATTCAGCCGTAGATAGAGCCCTTTCTTCGGAACCCGGTAAAATGATAGAAGAGATTCTCTCAAAACATAATATGATCGTTCTGGGGTGGGGTGAAAATGGTTTCAGGGAGTTGACAAACAGATTAAAAAATGTCGTAAATCCTGAAGATCTTAAGGGTATGAAGGTAAGGGTTTGTTCCCCTTTGTATATCGATATTTTTAAGGCATTAAATGCCGATCCGGTGGCTATGGTTTGGGCGGAAGCTTTGACGGCCTTTAGAAAGGGAGTTGTCGATGCAGAAGAAAATCCTGTTGTGGGCGTGATCATGCCCTACGAGATTGCTGATTATCATAAGTATCTCACATTATGGCATTATTCCTACGACGCGCTGGTTTTAAGCTGCAATAAAGACGTTTGGAATACATTTACAACCCAGCAACAGAATCTATTAAAGGTATGTGCCCAGAAGGCTATGGAATATCAAAAAGAATTGGCCAGATCCGGATTAGAAGAGGCATTGAAGATTTTAGAGGAAGAAAAAGGGGTGACGATCAGTCAGCTTTCTCTAATGCAGAGATACACATTTCGTCGAGAAACAAGTTCTGTATATAATAAATATGCGGATAAGATCGGTTGGGACCTTGTAAAGGCATTTGAAAAATCAATACAATCAAAATGAATTCAGATATATAATAACTAAGGGGTAACATTTGTTGACATTCTATTAAATCTCTGATTTAATTTTTATCGACCTTTTTTCATGTTTAAGAAACAAGTCCATTAGGATTGAATCTAAGACCTATGAAGAAATTAGTTTTAATTTTCCGGTATCTAGAAGAAGCTGCCTGTGCAATATTACTAATTTTAATGGTTATAATAAGCACTATTAATATAATAACACGATTTTTGCCGGGAATTTCTTTCGCTGCTTCTGAAGAGCTTGTTGTCAACCTTTTTGTCTGGTTGACATTGCTTGGAGGGGTTGTCGCGGTAAAACATAAGGCACATCTGGCAATTACATTCATCACACGAAAAATTCCGGAAAGATTTCAAGGTGCCTTTATTTTGCTTCAATGGCTTGCCATATCCATAGTATTCGTGCTTTTACTATTTTACGGTACTATAGATACATGGTCGGAATACAGGTCAGGGATGATGACTTACTCGCTCGGATGGCCTTTTTGGTTTTTTACCCTTTCTTTGCCTGTAGGAAGTTTGCTTTTTCTCATCAGGTTTTCTCAGGCAGCCTTGAATGATTTGAAGAGCCTAAGATGATGTCTCCCGGCATATGGCTCTATATTATTTTTTTTCTGCTCCTTATTTGTGGAGTGCCTATTGCGGTCTGTCTGGGATTGGCGGGAATTTCTATAATTATAACCTCATCACTTGGGATTCAGGTATTACCGACCATAGTTTTTGCAAGTATCGCAAAACCGTCTCTAGTGGCCATACCTTTTTTTATACTGGCAGGTGTTATCTTTTATCGTATAGGCATTGCAGAAAGGCTTATTCGTCTGGTAAAGCTTTTAGTTGGTCCCATACCCGGTGGATTGGCCATTGTAACAGTTCTGTCCGCGTTAATATTGGGCGCGAACACTGGCTCCGGGCCCGCAGAGACGGCAGCTCTGGGATCAGTTTTGATTCCCGGTTTAACGGAGGCCGGTTACCCAAAGCCTTTTGTAACAGCCCTGGTGGCGACATCGAGCGGACTCGCCATAGTCATACCTCCAAGCATCGGATTTATTATTTACGGTGCCATTACAGGCACCTCCATATCAAAACTCTTTATTGCTGGCATTATCCCTGGCCTGATTCTGGGGCTTGCTTTGATAGGGATGATCTTCTTTGTTTCTTACAGACGGGGATATAAAGGGGAAAGCTTCGGCACAATTAAGGAAATCTGCCATGCATTGAAGGAGGCAATATGGGCATTATTGGCCCCGATAATCATTTTAGGCGGGATTTATCTGGGGATCTTTACACCAACAGAGGCAGGGGCTGTTGCCGTGTTATACGGACTTTTCGTGGGATATGTGCTCTATCGCAATATAAATTTATCAATGCTTTACAAAATCCTTGTCGAGTCTGCCGAAATTACTGCAGTAGTTATGATTATTGTGGCTTTAGCAGGAATATTCGGATGGACCAACGTTACACTTGGCGTTATTGAAAAGGTGTCGCAATTTCTTGTGCATTCGACTGCTCATGTGCCCGTATTACTATTTTTTATTACCTCTGGTCTGTTGGTGGCAGGCACGGTAATGGACCCTGTAACACTGTATTTTATAACACTGCCCATTTTAATCCCCGTGGTTCATAAATTTCAATGGAATCCTATCTGGTTCGGTGTAGTGGTGACCATCGCATTGGCAATCGGCCAGGTCACTCCTCCTGTAGCGGTGAATCTGTATGTTGCATGCAAGATCGCTGATCTGTCAATAGAGGATGTGGCATGGGAAGCCTTTCGTTTTGCCTTTGCGGCCTTTATTGGATTGTTGATTGTATTATATGTTCCTATCCTGGCGACCTGGCTGCCATCATTGATGTGACTGTGGATTCTATAACCTCTTCGTAGCTTTTAAGGCTCTTGAATTTAGGCAAGAAAGGTTCCTTATCCTGATTGTCTTTATTGTATATTTTCGGGATAATGTTCGCCTTGGAATAATTGATCAGAATCTTGATTAATTTATTGAAGTTTTGCACACGATCAGCCAGAGCGTCCTTAAACAGCAGTTTGTATTCAATCTCATTTTCCTGAATACGGATCGATTTGATGCTGCCGGAATCTATATTATATATTAAATCGATAATCCTGCGGTGATCTCCCATATCCTCCATTTCGTTTTGATGAAGAATATCACCCACTCCTATAAATTTGATTTGTTCCCACTTAAAAAGGCCTTTATTGTTGCCTTCCAGCATAATACCATTATTATATAATTTGGTTAGCCTCATCTCGAATGGTATTATGTTTATATTTGCGACATTATCTTTGTGCAGAATATCGGATGTCTTTTTCAGGCCTTCTTCCACCTTTTCAGTCCATTCTGGATAGATTTTACATCCTTCTTTTGCCTTTTGAAATAACATCAAAGCCTTTTCCGGTTGATTAAGCGGCCCAAGGCATAAATCTCCGTATGTAACAGCGGCCTTCATAGATTCATTGGCTGAAGGATAATTTTGAATCAACCTGTCATACGCTTCGGTTGCTTCCAATATATTGCCTTCAGATTCGAATATATGTGCTATGTTCATCTGGTCCCTGGGAGGTAAAACAGCGTCATTCGATAGATTTTTCATATCCATATAGGTGCTTAAGGCCAGATTGGTATTTTTTTCGGCAAGGTACATAGACACCAATTTTTTATATATCCGTGCAGCATCGATTTTTTTGTCTTGTTTAAGATAGATTTGACCCAATATAATATTTGCTTCCAGATGATTAGGTTCCAGTTTGAGATATTCTGTTATATCGGTAATTGCCTCGTCATAATTTTCCTGATCAGATTTCTCCATGGCTGACAAGAGCTTTGGGTGCTGACTTATGGAAATCTTTTTCTCTATATTAGGCTGAATATATTTTTCTTCAAAATTATACTTTTTGATGACTATTGCCATAATGGCCCCAAAGACAAATCCCCCGATATGTGCCCAAAAGGCAACACCACTGGTTTCACCTGTGCCTGTTGAGGTCAGGGCATAGTAAATTTGCTGTGAAAACCAGAATGGCAAGGCCACATATGCGGGAATATAAAAATCGCCGGTATGGGCTGAGAAAAGAAAGAGCCAGATAATATATATTATTCTGATTCTGGTTTTATACATTCTGACCAAAAACGCGCCCATTGCGCCGGCGATCGCCCCCGAGGCTCCGATTAAAGGGATGGAGCTTTTGGGGAACATAAGTACATGTGCATAGGCGGCTACAACTCCACTTAGGAGATAAAAGAATAAATATAAGGGGCGGCCCCATTTATCTTCAATTGTACAACCGGCTATCCATAAAAAAAGCATATTAAAAAGCAGGTGAAAAAAACCTCCATGCATGAATATGGATGAAAAGAAATTAAACAACTTGGGATTGCTGGGAACAAGACCATATTTATAGGATGGTACTGAGTATTTAATATCCTGCAATTCATCCAGCATCTCAATTAATTCATTTTTATCACTACTTGTTGATGCCCCTCTCCTGATAAAAGAGTATTCCTTCTTTACCTCATGAAGCACCAGCTTGAGTTCCTTATTTTCATCTTTAAAGATTTCCTCTATATCCAAGTCAGTATGTCTTGAATAAAATTCAACAATATTATCGAATTTTTCAAAATATTCCCTTTGACATAATAATGTGGAACGTCTTGTTCCTGCAAAGATCAAGACATTAAAAACTATTATAGCTATAGTTACGTAAGGTAATCTTTGAACAACCTGATTTTCATGACCAATCGGAAGAAGAAAAAACAATTTTAATTTCCTATAAGATTATGATATTTATTTATTATAATAATATACATCGGAAATTTTAAAAAATTAGATAGTATTTGATTTAAAATTAAAAATTTTGAAAATATGAAGTGGCTGGAGATAAAAGCAGGTTTTGAATCCAATGACAACATCTTTGTAATCGATCTTGTTTCATCCATTTTTTATGATTTGGGAGCGCAAGGGGTCTTGATTGAAGATTCCGACACGGAAATTGAAGAACATTCAGAGGAAGAAATCCGGAAACCTCCAAAATATAATGCGGTTGTCGGTTATTTACCTATAGACAAGAGTCTTGATAAAAAATTCAAAATATTCAAAAAAAAATTAGAGCATTTAAAAAAAGAAGTGAAAATCAAAGTTCTTGTCTCTTGCAGAGAGATTGATGAAGAAGACTGGGCTGAATCCTGGAAATCCTACTTCTGGCCTGAAAAGATTACCGGACAAATAGCTGTTAAACCTACCTGGCGAAAATATGAGGCTGATCCAGAGGAAACTGTTATAGAAATAGATCCGGGAATGGCATTCGGAACGGGAACACACCCGACGACCCGTTTATGTATTATTTTGATTGAAAAATATCTGAAACCCGGCCAATCTCTTTTGGACATCGGGACAGGAACCGGTATTCTATTGATTGCCGCAGCAAAACTGGGTGCAGAAAAAGGACTTGGTATTGATCATGATGAGATAGCCGTTGATATTGGGAGGGAAAATTTGCGCCTTAACAGACTGGAGCCTGAAAAATTTAAGATCAAGGCAGGTAATCTGAGTGAAAATGCAGAGGGCTTTTATGATGTGGTTGTTGCCAATATTTTATCTGATGTCATTATTTGTTTGTTGTCGTCAGTAGATAAAGTTCTTAAAAGCAATGGATTATTTATTTGCTCCGGAATCAGTGTGATCAATAAAAATAAAGTATTAGAAAGAATGAAAGAGAAAGGATTCGAGATTGTGGAGGTTTGTGTAAAAGACGAATGGGCAGCAATAGTAGGAAGATTTATGGATAAGATTAAATGAATTGTTTTAAGAATCCGATGAATATAATAATAAGATAAATTTAGATATTTATACAATATTATAATATTATAAGTTACATTAGAAACATGAAAAATAACAGAAAATATATTCGAATTCCTGAATCTGCCGAAATTTCATACAGACTTGTTAAGAATATAAAAACAACCGGAGCGCTTTCAAAGGATATCAGCAAAGGAGGTCTTAGATTCTTTGTCAATGAATTTATCCCAAAAGAAAGTGTCCTTAAGATAAAAATAATTATAAAAAAAATACCGTATTCTTTTGAAGTTATGGCAAAGATTAAGTGGGTCAGAAAAAGATTTGCCAATGAGAGTTTCGAGATAGGAGCTGAATTCATAGAGGTTCCCCAAAAGGATCTGAAACACCTAGAGAGATATATAGAAAATATTAATTGTAAAAGCAGTCAACAGGAAGTCAATATCCCCTGATAAATTGAGATGCCCAACTCCTTACATGTTTTCCGTTCAGGACATGAAAATAACGAAGCTTTTGAAGCGTTTTATAACTGAATGAGGAAAGTGGCAAAAATATCAGTTTTTTTTGTTGTGTTTTAGCATAATCCTTTATAAATAAAGAAGGTTTTCTATTCGCCACTACCGCGACATAACGATCTTGTGAATAAAACAATCCGGCCATAATAAGCCTTTCAGCATTACAGGTTGCATCATCAAACCTGGAATCGGTCCAAACGTCGGGAATAAATTGAGGGGGATAGATAAAAAGAGCGCCTCCATAAAAGCAGCGGCCTATCTCCGGTCCAATAAGATCATCCTTGAAATCTGTAGCATAAAACACAAGTGTCGATTCATTTTCGTGTTCAGCGTGCCAAGTCAATTTATATGGATATTTCCGTTCATCGGGATCATCATCGAAAACAAAGATAACGGCCCCGACTTCACCATGAATTTGAGGTTCTTCCTTTACATAGATTTTATTTAAGTGCCAATTCCTCAAGGTTTCCCTGAGGTGTATACCATCTTTTAATGTGCTTTGAAATTCTTCCGTCCTGACAAGTGAGATTCCAACCAATTTGAGGGCCCGTTTTCGAATGTAGCCGCAAAAATTCTCTATGATCTCATCTTCCGGGGGCCATGAGCATACTGAATTGGGATTCCAGTAAGTCTTCCATCTTTTTTTTTGTCCTTTGTCTGGCTTTTTTTCCAGGCTTATCCTTTTAAACTCTTTAGCCAAGGCCGGAACCTTTCTGTATACGGGGAATGGAGATTTATCTTTGTATATAAACCGATCAGTCATTTTTATGGCAGGGTATTTGGATTCTATATCCATAAAAGGATAAAATTTGGCTATTTCAATCAGTTTAAGGCAAAAATTATTTCCTATTATTCCTTTTGCTGCAAGGACAAGTTCGTACAACTCTGGTGTGAAGCGGTTTTTAAGGACACAAAGATTTCGTATATATTTAAGTGTGGTTTGAATATCCGATAAACTGACTTTATAGATATCCTCCTTAAATTCCTTTTGATATTCATCTCTGGCTTCGAGCAATATCCTTTTTATCGCCTCTGTCTTTTCAAATTCCTCAAAAGAGATGGTGCCTTTGAGTTTCTCGTAAAGATATGTAAAATGTGGGATCTCGCCCAATACAAAATACAAAGAGTCAGGATGAATCGAAAAAAGCCTTATTCCCCTTAGTCGTTTACCATTCGGAACATGTCCGTAATTGTTTTGGTAAAAATAGAGAATCGAAGGAAGATGATGCACGGAAAATACAAACAAAATTTTTTTATGTTCAAAGCTTAATTCCTGAAGCATGGAAGCCATAAATCTGGCCTGCATATCATCTTGTTTTATTGATAATGCCGGAAATATTGACTGGATATAAGATGAAAGCCCTATCCTGTGAACGGCATATTCATCAGGGAGGACCAGTTGGGTTTTTGGTGGTTTATTAATCTCCCTGTCGATAAATCGAACCGGAATACCTTCCTCCATACCCAATCTTATGGCTTCAATCATTCCATCACAGGGATCAATTGGAAAGTAGCCGTGAATTTCATCCTCTTCTGTAAGAATCACGTTAATATATGGCAAAGCCTTTATCCCCTGGGTGGCCAGGGTGTAAAATGATGAGGGCAGTCCCACGGAAATACAATCAAATGTATTATTCAGGAAGGTTTCTTTAACTTCAGAGGCGAATGATACCCTTCCTGAGATTATAGGCACCAGACATATATTGTCAAGCCATAATCGACCCTCTTTTACAAGGACCCTTTTTCGCATCTTAAATCCCTTGCTCTTCTTCCTTGTTATCTTCCATCCAATCCTTGTCGTTCATAAAAAAATCTTCCAGAAAAACAAGGTTGCTCAGGTTTCTTGAATTAATATTTAAGGCCTTCTTTTTTGGATTCAGGGCGTCTTTTCCCAGAACCTGTTCTACTGACTTTTGAAAAGCATCTTCCCATGTCATTTTTTCTTCTTTTTTTTGATATCCTTTGATTTTCATTGCATATCGGGCTATGTTGATACCGTCCCTAATGCTGACATCCAATCGGACCTTATGGGTTTTTTGCAAAAAATCCACGGCAAGAATAAGGATATCAACCGGAGCGAAATCCAGGTTGTATTTCAATATGGCCAACTCCTCGTCCTTTTGAGGATATTCCAATTGGATCATAGGCTGTAGCCGGGAAATGATATAATCAGGGACCTCATAAGTGGAGGCATCGTCGTTCATAGTTACGCAGCAGCGGAATTCAGGGTGGGCGTGGATTTTAATACCTGCGACAATACTTTCCGCATAGCGTCTGTTGTCAAGAAGCGGGGCCAGGGAAGCCCAGGATTTTTCACTCATTCTATTGGCCTCATCGAGGATTGCGACACCCCCCTTAATCATAGCGGTTATTAGTGAGCTAGCGTGATATTGTATTTTACCGTTTTGGGATATTACAGGCGTTATGATCAAATCTTCCGGACGCGTATCCATTGTACACTGATATATATATGTTGGCTTTCCCATCCTCTGTGCGGCGGCTAAAGCGAGGGTAGTTTTACCCATTCCGGGTTTTCCCAGCAAACGTGGGCAAAGAGGCAGATCATCGGGTGTTATTGCCAGCCAGCAGGCAAGGATCTGCTCCATCAATTCCTCCTGTCCGATCCATTCCCTGTCATTCTGGTCAGGATAAGAGAGAACCAGTTCGGTATCATCTATTTTTATCTTTTCCATTGATTTATCCCCCATAATAAGGATTGCTATATTTATTTTAAAATTCTATCACGTTAATCAGGATTAATCCAAAAAACAGAAAGCTTATTCATAATTATTATCAACGCCTCCGATCAGGTGTGGCAGCCCTTCTTCTAAAACCATTTTTTCGATGAAACGCTCACCGATCTCAGTCAGAAAACGGCTCGGTTTCATCATTACTAATCCACCTGAACGGCTTCGATAAACCTTGGGGACAACCAGATACAGCTCATCCCTGGCCCTGGTAACAGCGACATGAAAAACACGTCTTTCCTCCTCTTCATCCTCCTGAGTATTTATGGCAAGATCTGTGGGAAAACGTCCATCAGCGAGCCAGGGAATAAATACTACCGGCCATTCCAGACCTTTTGCCTGATGAACGGTGCTTAGAATTACAAATTCCTGTTCATCCGGTCCCGTGAGTACGGTTTCACCCGAGAAATCAGAAGCCAGGGCCAGATCGGCCAAAAGTGCCTCCAGGGTAACATATTGAGAAGAAAAATTTACAAACCCCTTTATGTCTTCTATTCTTTGATATGATCGGTCATAATGGGAGACCAGATAATCTTCGTAGAAACCGGACATCAAATGCTCTATCATCTCGGCAGGAGAGGTCAGATCTGAAAGTCTGTTGAGAAGCGTTGTAAAATCAGAATAGAAAGGCCGTACGCGGGATGGGAATATATTAGCCGTCGCGGGATTCAATGCCGCTTTTAATGGATTGTCCCCTTGATTTATATGATTCCATAATTTTTTCGAAAGTCCTCCTCCGATCATGGGCAAGAGCTTCAACGCCCTCAGCCAGGCTATCTCATCTTGCGGGTTGTGAATTATCCTCAAATGACAAATTATATCTTTAATATGGGCCTGTTCAAAGAACCTTAGTCCGCCTCTTACCCGGAATGGTATATTACGGCGTTGCAACTCTAATTGTATTTCTAAAGAATGCCAGTGACTTCTATATAGGATGGCAATAGAGTTAAGATTCCTTCCTTCGTCCAGGAGATGGAGAATATATTCGGATAAAAAACGGGATTGTGTAAAATGGTCATAACAGGAGACTATCGCAGGCTTAAGACCTTGAGGACGGATAGCATGAAGATTTTTGGGCAATCTTTCTGTGTTCATGGAAATACTTGCATTGGCTAATGCAAGTATTTCCGGTGTTGAACGGTAATTCGTTTCAAGACGGTATTCACCGGCATCAGGATATCGCTCCTTAAATGAAATGATATTTTTAAAGCTTGCGCCGCGAAAACTATATATGGATTGTGCATCATCCCCAACAACGGTTAGGTTGCGATGCTTTGATGCAAGAAGGTCGACAATAGCCCCTTGTATGGCATTTGTGTCCTGATATTCATCTACCAGGATATATAAAAATTGATCGGATAATAGGTCGCGAATCTCTTTATGTTCCATAAGAAGCCTGAGCCAAGAGGAAAGCAGATCGTCATAATCCAGAAATTGCCTTGAATGCTTTTTGGCGGCATAGAGGGTTAGCACGCTTTGAATCCCATCCATATCCTGAATAAACATTGGATAGCTCTTATATAATATCGTTTCAAGCGGCAAAAGGGTATTATGCACAAAACCGGATATTTTTGACAAAACGGCCTTTTGAGGAAAACGCCTTTCCTTGATCAATATACCCGCTTCTGTAATACAGGCCCCAATCAGATCCCGTGCATCTTCCCTGTCAAGGATAGAAAAATCAGGAGAAATATCAAGTGCTGTTCCATAAAGTCTTAGTATCCGGTTGGCGATATGATGAAATGTTCCGCCCCATAGGTTTTTCGTTTTATGGCCGGCCAAAATCTCCACCCTGTGGAGCATCTCACGTGCCGCTCTGTTTGTAAAGGTTACGAGCAATATGCGGCCTGGATCCACACCTTGTTGTACAAGCCATGCCAGGCGATACGTCAAGGCACGGGTCTTCCCGCTGCCTGCTCCGGCTATGACGAGCATTGGTCCGCCAGGTGCGGTAACGACCTTGAACTGCTCATCATTCAGGTCGGCCTCGAAATCAACATCGCTATTTAAATGCCCGGCCTTAAAGACAAATCTTCTCGTCATTCTCTTTTACTGCTGCAATTGATACGTTACTAAACTTAACTATTTATAATTATTAGTTGTTATTATTTTGATTATAAAATTTAACAAAGGAAAATGCAAAGCATATTATTTTTATCAAATTACGATCTTATCAAAATTGACAAAACAAATTGTAAATAGGTATAATTTTAGTATAAAAAAAAGAATTTAATGAACTAAATTAATTGATTTTGTATAAATAATAAAAGGGAAGGAGGAAGGAGCTTTTTTCTTATTGATTATTTTTTTTATTATCCTGTGTATCTTTATCCAAAAAATTTTACTAATAATCTGGAGTAAAAAAATGAAAATTAAAAAAAGCAGAATATATTTATTTGTTTTATTTATTTGTATTTTTTGTTTTGCATATTTATATGTTAATTCTTCCTCAATTGCTCAATATTCGCCATATAATTATTATAATTATAATAATAATAATTACTATTACGAATATTCAACCCAGGCTCTGTCACCGTCATATTTTTACGGCACCCCCTATTCAAATAGTTATTCATGGGTAAATGATCAATATTACGGAAGAGAGATAAATATACCAACACTAAAGATAAATGATTGGTCAATTCAACCTAATTTTGGAAATACTGTCTATTCAGTCAGTTCAAATGGAAGCTCATTAACAATATATGGTACTTATTTTAGTGCTCACACCCATGCCGGAGTAAACTTTAATCGTACATTGTTTATGGACAGCTCATTATCTTCATCGGCAAATCACGCAATGTATAATAACATCGGCGGACAATCATCACTTACCTCTCCTGTGAGTTATTATGCACGACAGGTTTTACAGTTTAGCCCGGTTTTGCATGGTCCTCTGCTAAACAATTATTAAAGATAAGAGTAAGAAAATAAGGATCAAAATAAGAGGGGTTATGAGTGGGGTCAGGCCTTTTATTATACTGTTCTTAAATATTTTTACGTATTATAAAAAAAGATATTATGATAAAAGGCCTGACCCCATTTGTGATATTTGTGTATTTGCTTTTCAGACACTAAAATGTTATTATTAATATAAGAAAAGTGTAATGTAAATAAGTCTTCATCCGTCTATCTTTTACAAAAAATTTTAGAATGAATAAAAAAACTAGTTTAACAATTTAATTTAATTTTTAAAATATTTAATGTGTAATGTAAATGCATTTTGAATCGTCTATTATATATAAATTAAATAAATTAAAAATCGCCTATATATTTATAAACAAATTATAAATAAACAAAATATAAATAAAAAAAATATTTTTAAAAATTGATCAATTTCCAGAGATTTGTATATTGTTTTTTTTGTAGTTTTTATTAATTAATTTATTAACATCCTAAAGGGGGTGCATTTGCTAGAATTGTAACCTTGAAGTTGGTCTGTATTTTAATTTGACAGACCGGAAAAATTTATTTTAGATTGGAGGTGATCAGAAACAGGGCATTATGCTCTGGAACCGTTAAAGTTTTAGGTTTTTAACTTTTTGTTTTTGTAAGATTTTCAGAAGATTATAATGAAGGAGAATTGTTATGGATATTTCTAGACTTCTAAAGGTGGGGATTATCGCTGCTGTCCTGGCAATCGGTGTTGTATTAATATTCGGACCGATGGCTCAGGCTCAGATCTTTCCCACATCATATTATTATACAAATCCGTTGTATTATTCCGGATATGGTTATTTTAATTCGATCAATGGGTACCTGCTCGGTTATGCCCCCTTTACGCCGTTTTTAACCCCCAGTGCGGCTACAGCATACAATACCCTGGGTATTCCTACGTGGCCGTATTTCGGGTCTCCGTATCAGACTACGTTTCCTTATACCACCTTGCCGGGCACTCCGATTCCTTATGCAAGGTTTGATTATCCGACCTACTCATACGGTTCACCTGATTTCTATTTGAGCTGGGTACTTTTACAATAAAGATTTTAAATAATTTTAAAAGCGAGGTGTTTAGATATGAAAAATACAATTAAAACCTTAATGGTTTGTTTGACTGTGACCTTGGCCTTTGTGATGGTCAGTTCATTGGCCATGGCACAGGTGGGTTATGGTTTCACACCACTTTGGCAGTTGCCATCCTTTCAGAGTCAACCGCTTTCGGTTCCGACCTGGCAGGACCCCTATAATGGTGAAGGGGATCTCCTTGTCGACAACTTTGAGTATTGGGACAGCCCATACAATCATGGGTGGATGCAGCAAGAGCCTTCCTATCCGGTTTATGGATATGGAATAGGCTATGCCACAATATTCAATACGGTCCTGGATCTTCAGGAAGGAAGCAGGGTGCTTGATGTGTATCGTCCGCCATCTGTATTCTTGCTCAGCACACCCTATGAGAGGCATCAAGTGTTCCACAGCCTTTATAGCCCTGCAAGCGCTGCTAATCCGGATGCTGAGGCATGTATAAGCATGGAGACAAACCCGACAATCAGTTTTGATTTCAGGGCGCCTCTCGGCATCGAGTCCTGGGACATATTTAATCTGTCTGTCATCGGAGAAGATGAGAGTGGCGACAAGTCCATTACCGTCAGTATCGTTCCTGTTCAGCCTAATGCCGGTACATACCTTGGAGCCGTTAACAGTACCAGTGGTATGTATGGTTTAGCCGCTGGCGTTACAGGTTACAATTCAGCCGGACAATTACAGGTCACAATAGCCATTGGCCGCGGAATGCTCGATGGTTCATGGCATGCTGTGTACGTTAATGTTGATGAAGCTGTAAAGGCCGCTCTGGATGGTTTTGACACCATCGATGATGCTGACAAACCGGACTGGTATATGGCCAAGGCCTGCGCTGTGGCAGTCAGCGGTCAGATGTTCCGTCTGGACAACCTTATGTTCAGGGCAACCCCACACGATTATCTTGGCGTTCCGAATCTTTTTGAAATGGGTCCGCTGTACGCTCAGATATTCGAACCATACAGGTATCTTTTTGTTGCCGATTACTCAGGCGTTGATATGACAATCGTTGTTGACGAAAACGAGCAGGACATTACACGAATTAGCGATTTAATGCTCAATCCTGCCAACTTCCTGCTTGTTCAGGACCCGAATGATCCTAATGATCCGGTAGTGAAATACTGGACAGATTTAGGGGCAGATCCCAACAAATTCGGTGAAGAGGCGGATCCTAACCTTGAAGACCTGTTTGGCAGGGATTTCGTTGTTGATCTCAGCCTGCCCATCTTCGCAGATCCGAATTTGAGGGTAGGTGGTTCCTTGGCGGAAACGATAATCAATTCCGGTACATTGGGCTGGAATTCCACGATAGGTGGATACGGCGCCAACGGGGTACAGGCCTTCCTGCTTCAACCCCTTCCGGTTTATCCTTATGATGGTATGCCGACTTATTTACCTGCATACTATAATGCTGTAAACGCTGTTGTAGCACTTGGCAAACCGTATTTTCAGCCGGGACTTGTTTACCTGCTCGAAGGTGCCCTGTGGAATGCAGGTCTAACCGTTTGGCCGAATATAGCTACATTTGATTATACACCACAGGTTTTTGAAGACCTTATCGTTACAATCGAGGTAACCAACGGAGCACATTCCGATGTAAGAACATTCCCAATCAGCGTGGTTAACTACCCGATGGAAAACTATCCGCCAGTACTGCAGTTGAATATAGAAGATCAGATCTTCTATACGGGACAGACGAACGCATATCTCGTCAACTTTATCGATCCTGACTGCTTCATCTTCTCGATGTCATCTGCTCCCGCGACCACACATGTGCCGGGATACCCGCTTTCTGCGAGCTTCAGGACCGATATGGACGACCTTACCTGGAAAATGACGATCAACGGCATGACTGCATATCAGTACGGTCCGTGGATCGAGACGATTATCGATCCTTGCACAGGCTTGATCAGTTGGGTGCCGAAGTTCGAAGGTGCCTATGACGCTGTTATTACCGGTAGCGATGCCCGCGGCGGCACTGCATTTGGTGAAATCACCATCTTTGCCGTAACCCAGGGCACATGGTTGAATCATCCTCCGATCATCTTGAGCAGGCCGACTCAACCGGTAGTTATAAAGGCCGGAGAAGAGTACGTACTTCAGCATCCGGATCTGGCAGTAGAAGATCCTGACGGTGATCAGATATATGCATCATGTAACATAGGCTCCTGTGGACGTTCAGCGGATGGTGCTTTCATTTGGAGATTCCAGAGCAACTTCCCAGGCTCCTACATGGTGGAAATCGTATTTTATGATATCAGAGGCGGATATTCGATCATGGAATTCTTCCTCGACGTGAAACCGTGGTGGAGTTATTAATTATTATTCACCATTGATAACCCAAAAAAGGGCAGCGGTAAATCCGCTGCCCTTTTTTTTTACAAAGTTTCCTAACAAATGCCAATGACTTCTCAAATGATTTTTTTTACGATCTTATAAATATTGGCACCTGGCAGTAATTTCGAAAAACATAAGATTATAAAAAATGATTTTTAATTTTTATGCTTGACAATATACAATATTTTGTTTAAAATATTTAATTGTAAAGCATTAATTATATTTTCTAGTTTTTTTATTCTAAAATATCGTCAAAAAAAAGATAGAATCATTAAATATATAATTGTTATATTATAAATATCTAAGATTTTTTCTACATCAAAAAAAATAAAATTTAAATTTTACTTAAGCTTCAAGCAAGTTGGTATATATAAATATACAATATCTTTCAATTTCAGGAGGTGATAAATCACAAATAAGATATAAAAAACAATTTGTTGGTTCATAGGATACATAAGTATCTAAAAATCTAAAGTTTGGAGGTGATCTTTTAGAAATTAAAGAATCAAATGGTAAATCTTATTGGTAATCTATGAGATATGGAGAAAAATTATGGGAAATTTAAGGTTTTTGAAAGTGTGGGTGATCGCTTGTGTTTTTGCAATCGGTCTTGTTTTAGTATTCGGACCGATGGCACAGGCCCAGATTTTCCCCACATCATATTATTATACGAATCCGCTGTACTATTCCGGATATGGTTATTTTAACTCGATCAATGGGTACCTGCTCGGTTATGCGCCTTTTACCCCGTTCCTGACCCCCAGTGTTGCAGCAACATACAATACCCTGGGTATTCCCACATGGCCGTATTTCGGGTCCCCATATCAGACTACATTCCCCTATACGACCTTGCCGGGCACTCCGATTCCATATGCACGGTTTGACTATCCTACCTACGCATATGGTTCACCTGATTTCTATCTGAGCTGGGTACTTTTACAATAACGATTAATGAATATTTTAAAAAAGCGAGGTGTATAGATATGAATAATACAATGAAAACCTTGATGGTTTGTTTGATTGTGACCCTGACATTTGTGATGGTCAGATCAGCGGCCATTGCACAGGTGGGTTACGGTTTCCCACCGCTTTGGGATTTACCTTCCTTTCAAAGTCAACCGCTTCAGGTGCCGACATGGGAAGACCCCTATAACGGAGAAGGGGACCTTCTTATCGACAACTTTGAGTATT
>JBLIRS010000010.1:0-22237 GCA_049472415.1 bacterium
CTGATGTAATTGCTTATATCTCCGGTATGGATCCTTGCTACCTTCTTACATAAATTTAAAAACCATGAACGGGTAAAATCAGTGCGCTCTAATTTGATCTTCGAAAGGTCCTCGCTTCCTATCATACCGAACAGAATCTTCTCCATTAATGAATCGTAACTTTTTTCCATGTTTATGAATTTTTTCAAAAAGTCAGAGGTAAGCATGCTTCCGTCTGCTTTTGCAACCATTCCCCAAAAGATTTTACTGAAAATAACCTTATCCACCATGCTATCAAATATGGTGTCTGCAGAGGTTACTTTATCAAAGACCCCCTTATCACCTATTGCCTTATCAACAGAGCCCGAGAGCTTTTCATCAGCACTCGAAATTTTTGTAAAAAGCCCCTTATTGAGAATCGCCTTACTCATGGATTTCGAAAATTTTTCTTCCGCTTTGGTAATATGCTCGAATAGCCCCTT
This sequence comes from bacterium, assembly GCA_049472415.1. Classification (GTDB taxonomy): domain Bacteria; phylum SZUA-182; class SZUA-182; order DTGQ01; family JAFGSM01; genus JBLIRM01. Next base: position 462 of record JBLIRS010000010.1, read on the forward strand.
TTCTTTCATTGCCTTTTCGAGGGCCTCGCTGTATTTTTTGTCGAACTTCGATATATGATCAAAAAGGGCCTTATTCTTTACCTTGTTACCTTCCAGAGCAGAAATATAATTCAGGATTTGTTTGTCTATTTTTTTATCATCTAAATCTCCAGGAGGAGATATGACATTTTCCATCCTTAACGGTGGTATCCAGGAATATATCATTAATTTGGCAACAAGCAGTTCCCCCGCGTAAACTATTGTGTTATAGGTCATAGAGCAAAAAGTTAAAAATCCTTTGAATAATCGGCGATAATAATATTCAACCTGATATGTCTCGGAGACCTTATATACAAAAAACCTTAAAGTCAGGCCCAAAATGAGTACCGTTCCCCCAATGAGAATTGCGGAACTTCCCCCGACAAGGTTGTGAACCACTTCCGGATCAGAGAAAAAGGCCTTTGTGGTCGGATTATAGAGTAAGGGTATAACGGACCCAGGGCCACCTTTTGCATGAAGATTATAAATAAGATGATATGAGTGTGAATTGGGGCTAAAACCGAAATATGAAAGCATGGGCCCCAAGAAATTATCCAATAGCCAATTCGGGAAAAGTCCCATGAATACAGTCAGTGTAGCCAGGGAACTTAAAGCCACCTTCATAGGTATGGTGGCGTCCGCGACATCCGCGTACTTTTGAGGTCTTTTTCCGAGAAATATGAATGAAAACAGTTTAATATTATAAGCAAACGTACAGCCTGCGGTTACAATAAATAGCCATTCTGCAAGTTTCAGCCATCTGTCGGGGCTTCCTAAAACATGGAACGAATGTTCGTAAGCCTCCACAATGGCATGGTGCAGCATGGTTTTGCTGGCAAATCCGTTAAATCCCGGTATCCCTGATATGGCACACAAACTTATAAACATAACAAAGGCCGTCATGGGCATATTTCGCCACAATCCTCCCAGGTTTCTGATATCGGTCTCCCTTGTTCTAAAAAACACAACACCCACACAAAGGAAAAGGGCCACCTTGAAGAAGGCATGGTTTATAATATGATAACCGGAACCTGCCAGGCCCATTGCGCCATCGGCTCCCATGTAAGCGGCGCATCCGATCCCCATAATAATATAGCCCATTTGACTGACACTGGAATAAGCGAGAAGTTTTAGGCTATGGTTTGATATGAGAGCGTTTAAAGCGCCCAAAAACATCGTCAATATCCCAAGCCAGATAAGTATATGCCCGATATGGGTTATATCCATCCATAAGACCGGGGAAGCCCATTTCCATAATGAAGGACTTGCGGGTACGCCCAATGGAGCGAATAACATATTAACGGTCCTGAAAATCCCATATGCGCCAACTTCAATCATAATTCCGGAGGATAGGGCAGCAGTAAGGCAAGGCGCGTCACCGTAAGAACTGGGCATCCAGATATGTTCGAGAAAGACTCCTGCTTTCCCGCCAAACCCGATGATAAACATTCCCGCTATAACATAACGTCCCCATACCGGCGCCGCAGACAAGACATTTCCCAGGCTTTTAATTTCAACGGTTCCTGTTAAATAATGGAGTAAAAATATGCCGTACAGAAGGATCAATCCTGTTGCCACACCCAGATACAGATAAACCTTGGAAGCCGATAGTGCCCTTTCATCCTCTCTATGGACTATCATAAGATAGAGAAACAGGAGTATGCATTCATAAAAGATATATAAGGTGAAAAAATCGCCTGCCATGAAAGCGCCCAGTGTGACAGCAAGGCAGCAACAATTAGCTATATTGTAGCGCCGTGGATTATTTTCGATTTCCAGATAGGATTTGGAGTAAATTGCGGTTAAAAACCATATCAGTCCTGTAAAGATAATCAGTGTCAGACATACGGGATCGACCTTAAAGGTGAGATTAAATCCGAACTGAGGCAGAAACGGCAATTCTAGGAATATCCCCTTCAGGAACGCCCCGTTTTTGTGGATCCCTTTTATAACAGGACCATAGAGAAAAAAGGATAATATAAAGGGGATACCGGTAAATAAAATCAAGAGATAACCACCCAGACGGTCATCAGGTAAAAAGGCCAATAAAATACCGCCGAGCAGAGGGACTAAAATCAAAATTATCGGGAGGATATTCCGTGCACTCCCGCTTGGAGTAATCTCATCATAAGATATCTCTCCGCTCTCATGATGGCTTGCCTCATGGATTTCATGGGATCCGCCTGAATGATTGCCTGCATTCGAACCAGAGGCCCAGACCAAAGCACCTCCGCAAATAAAGACGGAAACCACAATAAATACTATAATATATTTTGTTCTGTTCATAATACCTCAAAACACCATACTGCTTATCTGTCTTGCAAGTTTCAAAGGCCAGCCGGGTAATATGCCAAAGATTAAAGTAGCCGCAGCAAGTATCAAGATAGGTAGAAGCATACTTGCTTCCGGGTCCGAAGATGTCTTTTTGTCATTATCCGGTTTGGTTTCAGATTCATCCCTTCTCTTCTCGAACCATGCGCCATAAACAATCGGGCCATAATATACAAGATTCATGAAGCTGCTAAGGATAAGCACACCGACCGCTGAGATTCCTATCCATTGACTATAAGAGCCGACTTTGGCAGACTCGAGCGCACCTAATGCCAGAAACCACTTGCTTATAAAACCATTGAACGGAGGAAGCCCTATCATGGAAAGGGATGCAAAAGAAAAGCAAAAGGTCACTATCGGCATATCACGTCCTATGCCTTTTAGCTCAGGAAGATATCGTCTGCCGGTCTGCTTGATCATGGAACCGGCACAAAGGAATAGGGCAGCCTTAATAATGGCGTGATTGAAAATGTGAACCAAGCCTCCCAATAAACCGGTCGGCGACAAAAGGGCCACACCCATTATAATGTAACCAATCTGTGAAACACTTGAATATCCGAGAAGTCTCTTTATATCCGATTGATTAATCGCAGCGGCTGAACCTACAAATATGGAGAGCATAGCCATAAAGAGTAATAATCCGGCCAAAACACTGCCTTTCATCAGATCACTTCCCATGATCCCATACAAAGTCCTTATGATTCCATAGGCACCTGCCTTGATCATGACACCCGATGAAAGCGCCACCGCACTGGTTGGGGCTTCGGGATACGCGGAAGGCATCCAGAAATGAAGGGGGAAGATCCCTGCCTTAACCCCAAAACCAATTAAATAACCAATAAAAATAAAGGGCAGGAAAGGTGATCCTTTCAATCCTAATCCTATCATCGAAAGGTTTATTGTTCCCGCCAGGGTATAGGTCAAAAGGATCGAAAACAGCAAAATAAGCCCCCCGGATATACCCATAAAGATATAAATGAATCCGCCTTTTAGTGCGGCCTTTGTTTGTTTATGGGCCATTAGCATAAAAGAGGCAACACTTAATATCTCAAAAAAGATATATAAGCTAAAAAGGTCTCCGGTAAAGACGACACCCAGCATGCCTAAAAGTGTCAGCAGAGAGAATGCATCATAACGCACATGCGAATTGTCACCCTTCATGAAGCCTATCGCGTAAAAGCTTCCCAGCATCCAAATGACGGCGGAGATCATTCCGACAAAAAAACCCAGGCTGTCAACATGGAAAGAAAGACCTACGGGCAATCCGGTTGAAATGGAATAGGTAAGTATTTCACCTGCTTTTATATGGGGATACATCGCACCCACAGTTATTGCGGAAGCAAGGGTTACTATGGCTGTAAACTGATCTGACTGTCCCGAAGAAAATCTATCAATAAACGGGAGAGCTATCGCCCCAATTAGAGGAAATGCCAGGGCCAAAACCGGCAGTATACTCGGTTGACTCATACCTTCTTTTCCCTTTTTTTTCTTGTTGTTGGTCTGCTTTTTTTTGTTTCCGCCGTCTTCTCTGATTCCACTGCTCCGGCTTCGACTGCCATTGGTATGGTAAAGGAGAAGGTGCTCCCTTTTCCCTTCATTTTTTTAACCCAAATCATACCGCCGTGGAGCTCAACAATTTCCTTTGCTATTGGGAGCCCAAGACCTGTTCCATCATATTCGCGCGTCGGGGAATGATCTACCTGATAAAACTTTTCAAAGATCTTTTCCCTCTGATCAGGGGCCAATCCGATACCAGTGTCTGATATATCCACCTGAACAAATCCGCTACCGCTCCCTCCGTTTTGTGAGACATCCTGAGTTACGCTGACCTTGATATCTCCCCCCGAAGGTGTAAACTTTACGGCATTGCCGAGAAGATTTGTAAGAACCTGATTTATTTTAGGTGCATCCATATGCACGGGAGAAAGACCTTGTGGAATCCGAACCTCCAGATTCAATTTTTTATTTTTAAAGATAGGTGATAAAGATGAAACAGTATTTCTGATCAATCGAGCAAGATCATCCTTTTTTGATTTTATCTCATACCGGTTTGCTTCTATTTTCGACAGGTCCAGTAGGTCTGAAATGAGATTGTTTAAATGGTCCACCCGTTCATCAGCTATGACCAGGCACTTGTATTGTTGTTGGTTGATAGGCCCTATCTTGCTGTTTTTTATTAATGAGACATAACCTTTAATCGCGGTCAGGGGGGTCTTAAGTTCGTGGGAGACTGTGGAAAGAAAATCGGACTTAAGCTCATTGAGCCTTTCCAGCTCACTATTGGTCTTGACCAGGATTTCATCCCTCTTTTTAAGCTCTTCCTGAGCTTTTTCGATTTGTTTTTCCCTGTCCAAAATCGATCTCGACATCTGATTAAAAGTCCCGGCCAGTTGACCAATCTCATCCTGACTGGAGATATCTATTATTTTCCCCCACTGGCCCTCACCTATCTCTTTGGCCATTGTAGAAAGAGATATTATAGGATCTGTAAATTTATTGGACAGGATGAGTATTACAATCACGGTAACTAAAAAATCCAGCATTATCAGCGCGAAAGTGAGCACTTTCATATGTTTTAACTCTTTTATTATTGATTCCATCCTCCTGTCCCCATCTTTCTCTCTGGTCGTATAAAAGGTCTGAAGCTGTGTTTCAATCTGATCAAGACTTACATATGATATGGCGCCGCTCATGGTCCCGCAAAGAAGAACCACTAAAAATCCTACCATCAGCTTTTGTGTAATATTAAGTTTCATCTTTAAACGGCTTCTTCCGTAAGCGGTTTCTGAGCAGGCGCTCCTTTTCGCCGGTCTTTCCTGTAATTACTACCCTGAAGCATCTTTACGTGCCTTTTTAATTCTGCCGCCTTTTCCGATATCTGAAGGTGATGATCAAAGGTGGCTTCTTCATTAGTAATTACAACCAGGGTGATACTCATCATAGGGAATTTTTTAATTCGGCCCCTTCTGTCTTCATTCACAATATAGCCCCTCTTTAGATCCTCCTCCCGGTAATGAAGATGAATGAGCTGATCAAATATTCTGATGATCTCCTGACACACATTATCAACGCAAAGGGGTGTTGTCAGGCATACAAAGTCGTCTCCTCCTATATGACCGATAAAATCCTGAGGATTGCCGTATTTTTTGATTGCCGACATAATTGTATGAGCTGTAAAAATAATTATCCTGTTTCCAGCGGCATAACCGTAATTATCGTTATAAGCCTTGAAGTTATCCAGGTCTATAAATATGGCTGCGAAAGGTTCTCCTTCATCAATAATCCTCTGAATCTCTTTCTCTATGGAAATACTTCCCGGCAGGCGGGTTAAAGGATTGGCAAAGAGATCCCGCCTTGTTTTCCTCAATAGGGCCTTTATCCTCGCCTCAAGCTCCAAGGGATCAAAAGGCTTTATAATATAGTCATCCGCTCCTGTATCCAGTCCTGTCAGTTTATCAGCAAGGTCTTGTTTTGCTGTCAACATGATTATAGGTAAATGAGCGGTAATGGAGCTTTCCTTGAGATAATGACAGACGTCCAGTCCTGATTTTTCAGGCAACATTACATCCAGAACAATAATATCAGGATTCTCTATGATCACTTTCTCCAGACCCTCAGTGCCTGTTACCGCCTCACTTATTTGATAGCCAAGGGGGCAAAGACTCAGCCTGATGATATCCCTGGTTGCAGGATCATCGTCCACAACAAGTACTTTTGTGGTCTCAAAATTATCGCTCATTCCTGATCTTCCATACTTTCTTTATTAAATTCGTTACGATCCAGATTTAAAAAGGCAAAAAATGTCATTAATATTCCCAATATAAATTTATAAATAAAACGCAGAAATCCAATATCAGGGGCTTCGTGAAAATCATGAATAATTTTTAACGTCTTAGGGTCTAATCTGCCGCTGAAGGCAGGAGTAATTATTTCAAGAAAATATATGGCTATGGCAAAGAGAACCAGAAAAACGGCCAGGGGGACCATAGGCTTTAACCTTTTATTTTTACGCCGATAGACAAAATATATCAGTATTATGACCATGACCAGAATCAATATTCCCCAATAAAAAAGATAAACAAGCGGCACTTCTGCCTCATGGGCATGGTCCGTGTCACCTTCTGCTTTATGGGTCTCCTCATGTCCCGTATCTCTGCCAAGAGGCTCCAAGCTTTCTTCCCCGTAATGAGATTCTTCCTCATAATAATGATGTTCTTCAACTCCATGGGTCTCATTTACGGTATCTTTCTCGAAATCCTCCCCAGCCCTTTCTCCGTGAAGAACCTCTTCTTCATGAACTTGTTCTTCCGCTCCGGAGATAAATTCATGATGTCCGGATTCCACAGCTTCATTATGGCTGTGGGTGTTAGAAGATGCCTGCGCGCTTAAAGATAACATTAGAAGCGCCAAAGCCAAAATTATTTGTAAAAAAAGATAAAAAATCATATCCCTTTTTTTCATAAAACACCTTGAAATCATCGTGGTTATTATGGGAAGAAGATCTTACTGATTTTTCGAACAAAATTAAGTGGATATCTTGGCCATACCCCAAACAAGAACACGCCCACGGAAAGCAACAACATGGGCACAAGCATGGTTTTGCCGGCATCTTCACTTTTGGTCGACTCCGGCTCATGAGGGGATTCACCAGGACTATGCATCCAGGCCCCAACCACGACGGGGCCGTAATAGACAAGGTTTAAAAGGCTGCTGAGGAGAAGGGTCAGGAGTGCGATAATACCTATCCCCGGCCAATAATATCCCATTTTAATGGTTTCGAGAGAACCCAGCGCGAGTTCCCATTTGCTTATAAAGCCTATGAAAGGTGGAAGACCTATCATAGAAAGAGCACAAATACTGAAACAAAGGGTGGTAAACGGCATCCTCTTTCCTATGCCTTTGAGGTCCGCAAGCTCTCTCAGCCCTGTCTGGTGAATGAACGCCCCGGCGCACATGAACAATGTTCCCTTCATAAGCGCGTGAGCAAGGACATGAAATAGCGCACCCACAATCCCCCTTGGCGAGAGCAGTGAAATCCCCATAATCACGTAGCCGATCTGGGAGATACTGGAGTAGGCCAGCATCTTTTTTATCTCTGTCTGGGTTATTGCGCAAGCCGAGCCAAGGAAAATGGTGATCAGGGCCAGAATCAGCAAGGGAATAATAAGACCCATATGTGAACGAACTATATCTGTATAACCTATGATGTTATAGACTGTCTTAAAGATCCCATAGGCACCGGCCTTTATCATTACTCCGGAAAGCAGGGCGCTGGCTGGTGAAGGTGCGACCGGATGGGCTGAAGGGAGCCAGATATGCATGGGAAACATACCCGCCTTGACACCAAAACCTATAATAAAACTCCAGAATATAAAGGGAAGCCATTTGCTTCCCTGGAGACCGATGCCAATCATTGTCAGGTCTCCGGTGCCCGCAATATCATAGGTCATTATGATTCCGAATAATAATATGAGACCACCGGCAATACCCAGGAAAAGATATTTAAATCCAGCCTTCATTGCCTCAGGGGTTTCTTCATGAAATACAAGGATAGCCGAAGCGACGCTTAAAAGCTCGAAAAATATATACAGGGTAAAAAGATTTCCGGTAAAAACGACCCCCATCATTCCACCCAGGGAGAGCAAGGAAAATATATTATATCTGCCATGGGCATGGGATTCGGACATATATTCAATCGCATAAAGGGAGGAGAGTGTCCAAAGCAGAATTGAGATTATTCCCACGAAAAAACCCAGCATATCGGCTCGAAATACAAAATTGAATCCCAGCCCCGTATCCAGGCTCATGTTTAATAGATTGCCTGCCTTTATGGAAGGAAACATGAACAAAACGATAATCAATGTTACAGAACTTACGATAAATGTATAGTGATAGTAACGATGTTTTTCCACAAACGGTCGAAATACAATTGCAACCAGAGGGAACATAACTGCAAGTAAAGGCAGATAGCTCTCCACTAACATTGGTATCCTCCTTAGAACCTGATCATTTTTTTTTCTTTCTTTTTCGTAATTTCTTCTTAAAATAAAATTATTTAAAAACCATAAGGGCCGCCGGCATTGCAGCCTTATGATATGGGTATTTAATTAAAATCCCCAAAAGCACCACCAAAAAGGTCAGGATTATAACAGGAAGCTGCATCATGAAAGGTGGCTCGTCCTTTTTTTCTATATCTATCTTGGGTATGCCAAAATAAGAAATCGCTACTACCCTGAAATAATAAACAGCATTCAAAAGACTGCTAAGAAGCAAAAAACCGATTAAAAAGGGCAAACCGGCTTCATAAGACGCATTTGCCAATACCCATTTACTCATAAACCCGCTCAGGGGAGGAACGCCTACCATTGAGCAGGCCCCTATGGCAAAGCATGCCATAGTCAAGGGCATTTTATATCCGATCTTTCCCATATCCGCAATCTCTGTGATGCCTGTTTTATAAATAATGATTCCTGAAACAAGAAAGAGAAGCCCTTTTACGATTGCGTGGTTGATAATATGGAGGATGGAACCAGCCACCCCGGCATTTGTAATCAAGCCGATGCCAAACATGATATATCCGACCTGTGCAATGGTGGAAAAGGCCAGCATACGTTTGAGTTTTGTCTGGGCAATCGCGAAAAAAGACCCTCCTAACATGGTGATCACGGCAATAGTTAAAAAAAGCGGTCTTAGTAGCTTGCCGTAATAACCGCTATGGATGGCAAAAATCCCAAAAAGAAAACGGACTAAAGGGAAAATACCTGTGGCTTTAATAACAAGACCGGACAAAAGTGCGCTGATCGATGATGGAGCCACAGGATGAGCATCTGCCAGCCATGCGTGTCCGGGGAAAAGGGCTGCTTTTACACTGAATCCCATTATAAAAAGACCTACAGACGCGAATATGAGATAACGAAGGGGGTAGATAAAGGAATTCGGTTCACTTACAATTATCTTGGCTACCTGCCTGGACGCGTATTCCATATTAAGTGTGCCGGTGGCATTAAACAACAAACCTATTGCAAATACAATAAAGATAGAGCTTAAGGCGCCAACCAGGATATATTTAAATGTAGCCTCAAGGGATTCAGCTTTTCCGGTAATAGATACAAGGGCATAAGAACTGATAGACGCTATCTCGAAAAACACATAAAAATTAAATATGTCTCCTGTTATTGCAATACCGGACATCCCACCCAACATCAATAAAAAAAGCGTATAGTAGTAGGTATGTTTTGACTTTTGCACCTCATGATGTATATAAGGTATGGAATATATGGCGGCAAGCGCTCCAATACCATTTATTAAAAGGAGCAAGATGGCTCCCAGCAAGTCTGTCCTCAAGACAATACCTATGGGTTGGCCGGTTTTAAGGGATCGAACCCCCTGCCATCCATATCCCAGAAAATACTCCAGATACCCGCTCGGGGACCCGAAAACCCTGATGAAAATTATCACAGACATGTAAGCAGCGAATATGGTTGCAAACAGAAACAGGTATTCTCTCAAACGCTTTACCCATCTTCCGATTATGGGCATTATTACTGCGGAAAAGATCAGACATACAGGTATTAAAACCTGAAGCTGAGATCCTGATTGTGCAAGGGAGGATTCCATTGTCGACCTATCCTCTCAATCTCATTATTTTCCTGGTATCCAGAGTGCCATAATTTTCGTATATCTTAATAGCAAGACAGAGCGAAACGGCAGTAACGCTCACGCTAACTACAATAGCGGTCAGAACGAGGGCTGAGGGAATAGGGTTCACCATAGCCAATTCACCTGCCGCAGCATGGACCGCCTCCTGGGCGTTTAGAATCTCATTCGGATGAGCCCACAACCTTGTCGAAGCACCCAGACGAACATCTGCGGAGGCGATCAGGAAAAGATATACAGAGGTTTCAACGATATTCATCCCAATCATTTTCTTGATCAAATTCGGCTTTACAACAAGGGCATATAATCCGATACAAAAGAGAATCACAGTTACCACATAGTCTATTCTACTTAGAAGTATCCCGAAAAATCTCATCTGACCACCTCCTTTTTTCATCAACTTTATTTATAGTTTTACGATATGTCGGATCGCGTTTTTCTTCCAAAAAAGCATAAAACATTTCCATGGCTATAGCCGAAACAGTAAGTCCGACTCCAATATTTATCCAAAAAAGCGAGCCTCCACTAAAAAGCTCTCCTAATTCCCCAAAGGGCGGGAATTTTATCCACCTGTTGGTTAAAAAATTATACCCGGCCAATATCCCTACGAGCCCAACGAATATATAGATTAGTATTCCGACAGACGCAATCGTTCTGACACTTTTTTCAGGAGCGGCGCGACGTCCCTCCTCCTTATTGAATGCAAGGCCCAGAAGGATAAAGGTTGCACCGATGACTACTCCTCCCTGAAAACCCCCGCCAGGGGTCAGATGCCCGTGAACTATCAGGCTTACTCCGAACATAAGCAGAAACGGAAGCATTACACGGGTAACGGTCTGAATCACTAAACTGGTCTTATATCCCGATTCTTTTTTCAAAACAAAAAATCCCTCTTCATTTTTATTCTTTTGAAACCCCAATTATAGTCAAAACACTTATAAGGGCAGTAAAAAGCACAGTGGATTCAAAAAGGGTATCATAGCCGCGGTAATCGAATATTGTAGATGTGATAATATCCAATGCGCCCGTATCATAGGCCCCTTGTCGGTTATACCAAAGCGCCACAGTCTCCCTTTTCCTGATAATTTCTTCATTCTCAACATCGGGATGTACAAATTCCGCATAACCCGGTTGGTGAGGATCTCCGACAGGCGCCAGTGTAAGAACGGCCGCAATCATGACTATCCCAAAGATACAAAAAAGAACCACCGGGATAAAACGTCTCATCAGTCTTCTCTCCTTTTGGTCTTACATAAGGCGGCAACAAAAAGGATACTGGATATCCCCGCCCCCACAGCGGCCTCCGTCATTGCCACATCCACCGCCCTAAGTATGCTGTAAGTAATGGCTATAGTGAAACTATAGGCATTGTAAATTATGACTGACTCAAGAAGGTCTTTGCTTACTATTGCAGCCAGGGCCGTGCATATCAGGAAAAACAGGATAACCAGATGGGCCAAAAGCACAAGATCCATAATCAAACCTCCCTTTTAGTAGAATCATCGTTTTTTTTCAACAGATCAAATGTCGTATCTTCTGTCCAGGGGATTTTTGTTTTGTAGCAGAAGCGGAGTATCGCATGTACCGCGATGGGATTGGCCAACAACATGAAAACCAGAATCACAATGACTTTTATACTCTCTATAGGATTGATAGTGAGCCAATATATCCATACCCCTAGTAGCGACAGGAGAAGCCCGGGGCTGTCTCCTTTCCCCGAGGTATGCGCCCTATTATAGGAATCCGGCATTCGTATTACGCCAACTGTCGCACACACAAAAAAGAATACCCCCCCCAGTATTAATATACCCGCTAAAAATCTCAAAATTGTCTGCAGATATATCATATATTTATTAATCCCCCAGGTCCCTATGTTCCAGATATTTTACAAAGGCTAAGGTTGTTACATAGACCAGCATGGCATAAAGCAAGGCAATGTCCAGAAAAGAGGTCTTTTGAAAAATGGCGGCAAGAAATACCAGTGCAATAGTGGCCTTGCTGCCTACCACATTGATCCCAATTATCCTGTCAGCGGTTGTCGGCCCGAGTATAGCCCGATAAAGGCAAAAGAAGATAGTAAAAGAAAGTATGGTTATCGCCAATTTTAGAATAAAGAGGAGTTCTATCATTCTTCCTCCAAATCAAAACAGTACTGGATCCGTTTTACAAAACCTTTATCTTTCACCGTGCTTTCAACTGCATCCTGACTTATGCAATGAACCAAAAATCGACTCCCATTGGCTGTTTTTTGAGCATCTATGGTTATTGTCCCCGGAGTAAGGGTGATGGAATTGGCATTCAGCGCGATCTGTATATCTTCGGAAAGAGGTGTGTCAAACTCCACAATTCCCGGCGAAATAAGGATTTTGGGTCTCATCACCCTTCGAGCGACATCTATTCCTGCAAGTATAATATCCAAAGCCAGGTGAGATATATAAATAATGAAACGCAATATTATCCGGGGACGCAAGTACATATCGATCTGATTTTTTGTTAATATGGGATATGGTGACAAAAGGGTAACCATAACCGCGAAAAGAAGGCCCAGAATAAAGTGCTCGATCAAATTCTTTAAACCAAACCCCGAGAACGGATTAGCGGGAAAAGTTATGATAGTAAACCAAAAGAGTAAAAGCAATACCACGGTCACAGTAAACTCTTTGGGATCTTTTTTTTGAAAAGCGAACAATCTGAGTAAGCTCCTTATAAATAATTCCACAACCTAACAATCAAGATTGATTTAAACCTAATTTGGGCTTTTCAAAGATGCTGTAGCTTAACATGAGATAAAGGTTATGTCAATATTTATAACAATATACTAATAATAAAATTATAATTAAACCCGATAATCATTTTTCATTGATAGAAACAATTTGCTTAAAGTTAACCTATCACTTAATGGTTATTGTATGGTTGTTGCTTAATCTTTTTTGGATATTAAAATTTGGTCGAATAGATGGTTAATGTTTTTCATTATGAAGAGCATTTCATATGCCAAAGATTGAAAACAAGCTAACATCTTGAATATAAACGACTTATGAAATTGCGGCCGTAAATAAAAGTAGTGCAAACATTGCAAGATGTTGCAGCATCAGACTCAAAATAACAACAATACATGAAATAAAAACATTTTAAATTTAATCGACCTTATTCTACAAGACAAAGATTTAAATTTTTTTAATTCCGGGGGATACTGTTATAATTAACAAAGGGATATGCTGATTTTATGATTTATCTTTATCTCTTATAATTCATCGGAGTTTTTTTATACGCGAAAAAATACAAAATATTTTCTATGAAAATAATCGATAAAAAAATATGGCAAAGATTTTGCTTTATTCCCTCTAAACCATAAATAAAGAAAAAATTTTGACTAAAAGGAAAAAAGGTATATTATAGTGCAAAATAATAACCTGTGGATTGCAATAATTGCATTTTATATAAATACTGGTAAACTTCAAATTAAACTATTTAAGTATTATTTTTATATGAAAGGCCCCGGATCGTCCAGGAGCCCGTAACTAAAAAATAAATGATCGATATGGATATAAATAACAGGGTAAATGCATAATAGAGGCTGGACCCAAAACATAAGCTTTAAAATAATTGTTTCTGTGTTGGTCCCTCTATTTTTCATGGGCTTGGGTTTTTTATTGATTTTAACCTTTAGTATCAGTTACTGGAATTTCCAAAGCGAAAGGGAATCCATAAACAGGTTCATGGCGGGTTATTCGGCAGCGCTAAGAAATGCATTTGATCTTTCTGATTTTGATTACATAAAATCATCCTTGGGAGAAATAGGAGAAATGACCGAAATGCATAATATAGGGCTTTTCAGGGCTGACGGTACAAGCCGTTTATTATTGAACGAAAAAGACCTGCCCTTTAAAAAAGACGCAAAAGAGATTATCAAAAATTATCGCCGTCTCAAAGAAGACAATCCTGTCTGGACTTTCAGATACAAATCACAAAATACCGGTACAGTTCTACGTAATGTTACAGTACTTTCCAATAAGGATAGCTGCCTGAAATGTCATGATTCAAGTGAAACTGTTCTTGGTTTTCTATTGGCGGATTTTTCCACAAACAGATTAAACAGGCGTTTTATAATACATATATTCCAGGTTATGATGGTAGTGATCGTAACCGTCTTAGTTATGGTTGTCGTTCTGAAAGTAGTGCTAAGGAAAATAATCCAGCAACCTCTCGAGGAAATAACAGCAGGCTTGGAGGGAATATCCATAATCTCAGGAACGATTAAGCAAATCGAGCATAACTCTCAAGATGAGATCGGCGCCCTTGTTGATGCTATTAATGGTCTTGCGGAGCGACACAAGTATACCAAACAGGAGCTGACCTCATTTTATGATGGATCTTATGATCCGATATCTCCGCTCGATTATGAAATGAATATACTTTCCTCTACAAGGGTAAGTGACGTAATTGAGAAAGACATTGAAATAATGTATAATAACATGACCTTAAAGGACGTGCTGTCTTTCATGAAGGGAAGCACTCATAATTTCTTCCCTGTGATTAACGAAAGGGGTGAATTTCAGGGTGTAATAACCCTTCAGGATGTAAGAAATGTATTAATGGATCCATCCATGAGTTACGCCAAACTGGCAAAAGATTTTATGAGTAAATCGGATTTGCCTATTCTGACTCCGGAGCAGGACATGAAAAGCGCCATGGATCTTTTTAATGCCAATCGGGCTTCTTATATATCTGTAATAGATGGAAATACAAAACTTTTTTTAGGTATCCTGGCTAGGCGAAAGATATTGGAAATTTTAAAACAGGGACTACTAAAAAGTGTGGGGATATAAAATATGATAAAAAAATTTAACCAGTTTCTTGCTTGGAGAGGATGGGGCTTTGTCATATCTCTCCTCTTATTGTGGATTTTCTTTCCGCACCGCATAGGAGCTAAAGTCTATAAATATACTGACAATAATGGCGTAACACACTATACTGATCGCCCGGTCTACCATGATTTTCATATCTATTCCGAAGATTATGATGATTATGATGAAATAGATTCGGTTAATGAAATCTTTCTTGACCGTATTATTAATAGGGTATCAAGGGTTTTTAACATAGACTCGAACCTGATCAAGGCCATTATCAAGGTAGAATCAAATTTCAATACAAGGGCCGTTTCCCGCGCGGGAGCAAAAGGACTGATGCAATTGATGCCCAAAACAGCATACAAAATGGATGTGACGGACCCTTTTAATCCTGAAGAAAACATCTTCGGCGGTGTCAGATATTTCAAATATCTTCTGGAACGGTTCGACAATGATCTCGAGATAAGCCTGGCCGCTTATAATGCCGGTGAAACAGCCGTTTTAAAACACGGAGGAATACCCAAATATCGCGAGACAAGACAGTATGTCAAGAAGGTATTAAAACAATATTCCTATTATAAAAGCAAAAGGCGACCGGACAGCCGTGTATACCTTTTTGTCGATGACGATAATATTCTTCATATAACTAATACATCAGGGCCCTTCCTTGAAGGGATTTCCAATTAGTTTTATTTATTTTGAAATTGGCGCCGGGACCTTTTATGAAAAAGGTCCCGGCTGATAGTTAAGATCGGTGAATCTTCCAAACAAACTTTCATTAATCAGGATCTTTCTAGTTCCCCTTCTGGTCGTTTTTCTCCTGGGGGGCAAAACTTTAGCCGGTTGGCTGGTTTCTCTCCTGAGTCTACTGGGGGGCAAAAGCTTAACCACCTGGAATGAAGTCATAGCCCTGAATGACCTTATTGCCCTTGTTGTTTTTTTGGTAGCAGCGGTTACTGACTGGCTGGACGGATATATTGCCCGTAATTCACAGCAGGTAACAACCCTGGGAAAATTTCTTGACCCTGTTGCCGATAAACTACTTATTTCAGCCGCCTTTATCTCCCTGGTAGAGATACAACGCATACCCGCATGGATTGTTGTGATCATTGTCGGACGGGAGATAATGGTTACAGGTATGCGGTCCATTGCTGCGGCTCAACAAATAATAATCCCCGCGAGCCGTTTGGGGAAATATAAGGTAGGTTTTGAAACCATTGCTGTTATAATACTGATCCTTAATATCCCATGCAAATTCACCTTTCCATACCTGGGTATGGTCTCTCTGGGCCTGATTTCCGCATGGCTGGCAATGATTATGGCCGTCATCTCAGGAGCGGATCACCTGATAGGGTTTAAAAAAAGGATCAACCTGGAATGCTAGCCCTTCTTATTCTTGTCTCTGTCGCAGGCTTTTTGATAGGAGGCATACCATCCGGACTGCTTATGGGAAGGCTGTTCAGCGGGGCTGACCTGAGAAAAAGCGGCAGCAGGAATATCGGAGCTACCAATGCATTCAGGGTCCTTGGCATCATGCCAGGATTGTTGACCCTCATATGCGATCTTCTAAAAGGATATCTGCCTCTTCTCATTCTCAATGCAATAATCCCGAATCGATTGCTGTTGATCTTTTTGGGGCTTGCAACCATCATCGGGCATGATTTTTCGCCATATTTGAAATTTAAGGGGGGAAAGGGTGTTGCCACTAGTTTAGGGGTATTTCTTTTTTTTAGCCCTATGGCCATACTAATAAGCCTTATCTTCTGGATAGTTGTTGTAGCCCTTATAAGGATTGTCAGCCTGGCCTCCATAGGCGCCGGTTTGATTCTGCCTGTTACTATTTATTTTATGGACTACCCCCGGCCTGTCTTTATTGCTGCTGTGTTCGCGTGCTTTCTCCTTATATTCCGCCACAAGAAGAATATAGAAAGACTGTGTCGGGGAGAGGAAAAAAGGCTGGTCAGATCAAAATCAAAGGGTTGAAAATCATATCACTTGATTTTTCCCGTGATTACCTTATCCACCAATACCTGCTTGTTATTACACAAAAGGGGAAAATTCTGCGAGAAGGCTTTTCCGTTCTCGCTGTGAAGTTCAATACCCTGGAGATCTTTGATAGTAAGAGAGGGCTTTGGTTCGCCTTCCACATCCGGCAAATTTATTTTCCGGCCGGGCTCTCCCTCCGCGGTCAATATTCCAATGTCTTTTCCGTCATCTGCCGCCAGAAGCATGCCCTGGCTTTCAATTCCCTTAAGCCTGGCGGGTTTGAGATTCTTTAAAATTATTATATTCCTTCCAATCAGTTCTTCCGGCGAATAATGTCCCCTGATACCCGCTACGATTTGCCGCTTTTCTTCACCAATGTCTACCTTTAATACCATGAGACGGTCTGCATCCGGATGGGAGTCGGCTTCCAGCACCCTCCCCAGGCGCAGGTCAAGAAAAGTAAAAGGATTTGTTGTCGTCAAATCGAGTGTCTCAATCCTTGTGAGAAGCTGTTTGGGTTGACCTATGATGTGCCCTTCCAAAGACCTGCCTAAATCAGTCCATCGAAGGTCTTCAAGGCCAAGCTGTTTTTCAAGGTCCGCACAAAGATCCGGGATAACCGGCTTGAGACAGATGGTGAGGTCCCTCACGATCTGTATTACCAGGGAAAGGTCCCTCCAGGCAAGGTCCCTTTCAGTCTTTATCCTTTTCCATGGCTCTGCATTCTGAAAATACCTGTTTCCCAAATCACCTATCTCCAGTATATTTTTTACCACATTCCTCAAGTGACAGGCCTCAAAATCCTTCTCTATGGAGCGGATCTTTTCATCCACCTGTTTAAGAATCTCAGAAGAGGCGGCAGAGGTCAGATGCCCGTCGAAGTGCTTGGAAAGAAATGTCATGCTTCGGTAGCTCAGATTGGCAATGTTGCCTAAAAGCTCGCTGTTTATTTTCTCCTTAAAATCCTGACTGTCCAGATCGATATCGGATATCGATGTAGTTATATTCAGGGCATAATAAAATCTGAGCAAACTCACCGGATATTGCAGGAGGTATTGTCTGGCCGTGATGAATGTGCCCCTTGATTTGCTCATCTTTTCACCGTTTACCGTCAAAAACCCATGCACGAATATATTTTCCGGGAGGTTAAAACCGCTTCCCATAAGCATGGCAGGCCAGAACAGGAAATGGAAGTAGATGATATCCTTGCCGATAAAATGCCGGATCTTTCCGGTGGGTTTTATCCAATAATCTTCAAAGGAAACCCCTTTTCCTTTACAATAGTTCTGGGTGCTGGCCATATAGCCTATAGGGGCATCGAGCCAGACATAATAATACTTGTCCTTCTCACCCATTATATTGAAGCCGAAATAGGGGGCGTCTCTGGAGATATCCCAGTCCTTGAGACCGGAATCGATCCAGTTAAGGATATAATTGCTGATTTCGGACTGGATTTTCGGGTTATTGACAATCCAGTTCCTCAGCTTATCAGCATAGCTGCTCAGACGAAAAAAATAATGATTGGACTCTTTACGCACCGGAGGGGACTTGCATATGGCACAGTAGGGATCAATGAGGTCTACCGTGGCATAAGTGGCATTGCATACCTCACAGTTGTCTCCATACTGGTCCTTTGCCCCGCATCTCGGACATACCCCCTTTACATAACGATCAGGGAGAAATCTTTGACAATTATTACAAAATGTAAGATCTATAACCTTCTGATATATGTCCCCTTTTTCCTTTAAACGGCCGAAGATCAGGTCGCTGAATTCCTTGTTTTCAGGGGCATTTGTCGTATAGTATGAGTCGAAAGAAATCTGAAACTCATTGAAGTCTCGCGTATGCTCCTTATAGTAAGTTGCTATAAGCACCTCAGGGGCAAGCCCCTGCTTTTGGGCGTTTATTTCAATAGGCGCCCCATGTGTGTCATCCGCGCAGCAATAGATACAATCCTGTCCTCTCAACCTCAGATAGCGGCAGTAGATATCCGTTTGGATATACTCAACCATATGACCCAAATGGATCGGTCCGTTGGCATACGGAAGCGCGCTGGTTACCAATATCTTTTCATTCTTAAACATGGTTGATTTTTATAACATAATGAAGGCAAGAAGTCAAAAAGACTGTGCCTAAATTAAAAAATTCGCTTTAATTGCCCTAAAATTTGTTTTTTCTTTTTATTTGTTGTATCTTTTCACAAAATAACATAAATAAAAAACCTTTAGGATGGAAAAGGAAGGGTATATCATGGAAAAACCGTTAACTATCATAGATATAGATAAGGAATATGTACTGAAGACAGTACATGACAAAAATATCAGGTTTATTCGCTTATGGTTTACCGATGTTCTGGGTTTTTTGAAAAGCTTCTCCATTACAGTCGATGAACTGGAAGGGGCCTTTGAGCACGGCATGGGATTCGACGGCTCATCCATTGAGGGATTCGCGCGAATAGAGGAAAGCGATATGCTCGCCATGCCCGATCCAAAGACATTTACTATTGTTCCATGGAGGACGGATGCGGAAGCCGCGGTGGCCCGTATGTTTTGCGACATTTTAAAAACCGATGGGACTCCCTATGATGGGGATTCGCGCTGGGCGCTGAAAAGGAATCTAAAAAAAGCCGCGGACCTTGGTTACACATACTATATTGGTCCCGAATTGGAATTTTTTTATTTTAAAAGCTCCAAAGGCAAGCCTGTTCCTCTTGATTCAGGCGGCTATTTCGATCTCACACCGCATGACGTGGCAAGTGATCTTCGTCGAAGAACCATCCTGTTGCTGGAAAAAATGGGAATCAAGGTTGAATACAGCCATCATGAGGTTGCGCCAAGCCAGCATGAGATAGACCTCCGTTACAACGAAGCCCTTTCCATGGCTGATGCGGCCATGACATATCGTCTTGTTGTAAAGGAAGTGGCGATGACCCAGGGTATTCACGCCACATTTATGCCAAAGCCCATTTATGGCCAAAACGGCAGCGGAATGCATACCCATCAGTCACTTTTCAAAGGAGACAAAAATGCCTTCTTCGATCCTAAAGACAAATATCATCTATCCGCTATCGGCAAATCTTACATTGCAGGTCTTCTTAAACATGCAAGGGAAATATGCTCTGTGGTCGCCCAGTGGGTAAACTCTTATAAAAGGCTTGTTCCGGGATATGAAGCTCCTGTTTATATCTCATGGGGGCAGAGAAACAGATCCGCCCTGGTACGTGTACCATTTTACAGGCCCGGTGTGGAAAAGGCGACAAGGGCCGAGTTCCGCTGTCCAGACCCGGCATGCAATCCATATCTCGCGTTTTCTGTTATGCTGGCTGCGGGTTTAAAGGGGATTCAAGAAAATTATAAGCTTCCCGATCCGGTTGAGGAAGACATCTTTGGCATGCCTTATGAAATGAGAAAGAAAAGGGGCATTGAATGTCTACCCGGCAGCCTTGCAGAGGCGATCGAGGAGACGGAAAAAAGCGATCTGGTTAAAGAGGCCCTTGGAGATCATATTTTCCAAAAATTCATAGATAATAAAAAGATAGAATGGGACATGTATCATACACATGTAAGTCACTACGAACAGGAAAAATATTTACCCATACTATGATGATATAAGGGACTATCAATCGTCCCACATCTCAAAACCCTTTTTGATTTCCATAAGCTTGCGCAAATGACTTCGCTCTTCATCTATAAGTCTATCAATTATTGCCTTGCCTTCTTCCCAAACCACATTCTTCATCTCAAGATAAAGCAGAATGGATTCCTTCTCAAACCCGATTCCTAAATCTATAGCCTTTATGTCATCCTTTACATTCCGGGCGATTTCCCTGCCTTTGTTTTGTTTGGTGAAAACATATGTATCTGACAATGCCTTCAGATAAGAAAAATATTCATCCGTATAAACCTCTGATGGCTTATATTTTTCAAACCCGGAAAGTATATCCGAAAAGATCCTTATGTGTTTCTCTTCCTCTTTAGCAAGGAATTGAAAGACTTCCTTGACTTCATTCCTCTGGGAAGATTCTGTAATTGCATCATAAAAGTCCTTCCCGTTTTTTTCTATCTGAATACCCATCTGTACTATCTCACTCGCTGAAAAACTCTCTCCCATTATTTTTACCCCTTTCTCCTTCTAATCAAATTATTTTTTTTCCGGTCATTTTTAAATCAATTTAAGCACTTTTAAGTACTAAAAATCAAGTAGGCTGCGCACACCTAAAATGTTTTTGGATGCCACATGAGTATATATCATTGTGGTCTGAAGATTTGAATGCCAAGAAGCTCCTGAATTATCCTTATATCATAACCGTTTTCCAAAAGATGCATGGCAAAACTATGGCTCAAAAAATCTTGCAGGTCCCTACCCTCCTCCAGACAATTTAAATCCTTGCCATCCACGAAATACATAAAGCTGCGCAACTATTTAATATAAGTCTTTTCAGTATTGTATGCCCTAGGACGGAGACTGAGAGCCGTTCTCATTTTATCCTCGGATTCTCTCCACAGATCCCGTGTCTTAACTCTTTCCGGATTCGAATCTTTCATCTGTTGCGAAAGGTAGTAACTATAAAATCGCAATGAGGTGTCAGCCTGTTTCACCTGCCAGTCTTCATGGTCCCTGGCCATGTGTCTTAAAAATTCATCCTTCTGGTCATTTGTGATTAGAACAGATGTGGGCATATTGAGAAAGGAATAGCAATCCGAAACCCACTTAAGGTAATAGGAAGCATATTTAGATTTAACATTACCCTTCTAAAGTAAATAATTCTTGAATTTTGAAAACATAATAAATATTTAAAATAAATGGATTCTTTGTAATATCTAAAATTTAGCAATTATATTGAATAAATGATAGTAATTCAAGAAGTTTTTTTATTGAAAACCTTGACAAAAAAATTCTATATAATTAGAATTTTTGAATCAACATAATAAGGAT
>JBLIRS010000100.1:0-10403 GCA_049472415.1 bacterium
CAACCAAATGCCTGAATTCAGTACATCGTTCTCAATCTCTCACCATTTTATATCTCTCACCATAATGGCGAAAATGGGGAGCTCCCCATTTCCGTCATGCATATGCAACCCATCTTCTTGAAGCCAATATTCCCATTCGCCATGTGCAAAAGATTCTGGGCCATAAGACACTGAAAAGCACCATGGTTTATCTGCATGTCACTACACAGGCTCAAACCGACTCTCATTTGCGGGTTTCTCAGGTGATGCAGGGGGTGTTATCATGAGCGCCATCCAAGACATCTTTAGAACCTATGGGCCTGAATATCTTACCCTGTATGGAGATAGAATGCCGGAGCGTCATAAAAAGGTAATGAATGCGATTTGTGAATGCAGAAGCGGCTCTTTCGGTACAATCCTTTATGATTGTGAGGAGTGTCACTCAGTGCATCCGGTTCCCTGCTGCTGTGGCAACAGGCATTGTCCGACATGTCAGCACAAAAGGGGAGATGAATGGCTCAGGAAGCAGATGGAAAAACTGCTGCCGACACATTATTTTCTGCTAACCATCACACTCCCTGAATCCCTTCGCGATGTTGTCAGGGCAAACCAGAAGGCGGCTTATACAGCTCTATTTTCATGTGCACATGAGTCATTGAAAAAACTGGCAAAAGATAAACGGTTTATTGGTTCTTCCAGGATTGGATATCTGGCGGTACTGCATACATGGGCTGGGAATCTTCAATTTCACCCACATATCCGCCTGGTGATTCCTGGGGGTGCACTATCGGAAAAGGACGAGCAGTGGCTGCCTTCACGACAGGATCTTTTTGTACATACAAAACCGCTGGCCATTGTGTTCAGGGCTAAATTCAGGGATGCCATGAAAAAGGCCCGTCTTATGGATCAAATACCTGCTTCAGCTTGGGAGCAGGATTGGGTCATTGACAGCCAGGCTGTAGGGCAGGGACAGAATTGTCTGAGATATCTTTCGCGGTATGTATTTCGGGTGGCAATTTCCAATAATCGCATCAAAGGCTTTGATAATCATATAGTCCGATTTCTGTATAAGGATCGTATCAAGAAAAAATGGAAAACCATGTCTCTTGATGCCATGGAATTTATCAGAAGATTTCTTACAAATGTCCTTCCAACCGGATTTATGAAAATGAGGCATTATGGTTTTCTTAATCCAAACAGCGGAATATCGATTGAAAAGATATCGGAACTTATTACCCTCATCCATGATGTAATACGTAATCTTTTACCCAAAATTCCATCTCAGGGAAAAAAGATATTCCGCTGCTCTTACTGCGGACATGATTTAAAATTTCTGGCCTTTATCAAACCCATACCAGTATGGAGAACTTCCGGATGAGTAAAATAATATAAAAAAATAATTTGTTGGATTTAAAAAAACGGATCTGGAAATCTATAGTTACAGCTATGATAGGACAGGTCTGTTCAAATACAGATTTTTAAATGATTTTATAGTAATTTTCAGAAACAAAAAGTGAGTGTTTTTATTAAAACAATCCTTCAAACGGATCAAATTTAATTTTTAGACTCCAAAAATCTCCCCAACCAAACCAAAGCTACTCAACCTTTTCCCCTATAGACCCGCGGCTTCTTGAACCAAGGATTAGTCCCGAGCTCTCGTTCCTCGACTCGGGACTAATCCTTTTTTTGTTGGCTGCCATATGTTCAACTACATGTCATCACGTCGAAAGTCTTTCAGCTCTGCTGGCAAGTCCCCTGCTTGCTTGATTAGATCCACCTCAAAAACTAACTCATCCGCCTTGGGATCAACGACGAAATCGTAAACCGTCCTAAACAACCACCTTGCAGTCCCCGGAGAACGTTCATATGCCTTGCAGAAAACAGCAGCCGCTAGCGGCTTTGGCATAAGCACCAGTAACCAAGCTGCGTTTATGTTATCGCGATGATCTTCCCATGCGGCAATGACGACTCTCGCAAGCATATCTGCATCTTGGATCGAGGCTCCACTGATTAATTCGCGAAACGTGTCGCGGAGTTTCCATGCCTTTTCACGAAATGGCGCAGATTTATACTCAACCATCTCAAGAAGATCTTCAGTTAGTATTGCGATGCCGCCACGTGTCCGCTCCACCTGACTTCTCAACTCGGGCCAAGTTTTACCCCTGTACTTTCCACTAGTATCCCAAATAATTGAAAGATTGCTGAGTAGATCTTCATGGGCTACCTGGGAAACTGGTTTTGGAAACTTATCAATACCCAGGGAATAAAGCAGCTCCCTTAGCCCTGAAGAAAAGTCATTTCTAAAGTCTGCATATTTCTTGCTCTTGAGTAAGGGTGGCAGATCGCAGTCTTCGAAAAGCAGGGGGAGTACTCTTTTTCGCCCCTCATCAACCTGGGCCATCCGAAAAGCGTTTAGTTCTTCCATGACCCAGCGAGATTTAATAGAGCGCGGAGTCAACAACAAGGCCACGTAATCCGATTCCTTGACTCCGCGCTCAATGGTGTCAAGGATGTCGTCGCCAACTCTAATCTCTCTTTCATCAAGCCACACTCGCACTCCTGCATCGGTCAAAGCACCGAACAGTCTCCGCGCAATTGCTTTGTCAGCACTTGAGTGTGAAAGAAATACCGAAGGTTTCAAGCGTTATCTCCTTCAAGTGGCAGCCAACGTTGAGATCAGGCACGGGACGAAAACCTAGCGTGTCAGTGCCCGCGCCCCTTCCTGTCGTCTGAATTGACTGGTTGGCCGTTATTGATATCTGCCAGGTGATATTTCAGCTTCTCCAGTTCCTTAAACTTTCCTGAGTAGACTTCTGTTCCAAATTTTATATTTAAACCGAGTTCTCTTATGTCTGACGCCTTTGAACCATCAACCAGCATTAAATCAACAAAAGGCAATGCTCCGGCTATCCTCATTATGTCCATATGATCATTAGGTGATTCCTTTGTTTGTTTGTGAGCAAGCATTGCTTCTAATGATGCTCGGATACTAATAGACGGTATTGAATCAATTCCTTCAGTCTCAAGAATAACTTGTAGTAGTCGCGCTTCATTTATTGTTAATCTATGTTTTTTAGTAAGAACAGCGCACAATGTGTCGGCCCAAAACGGAATAGAATAGCCGGCAAGCGAAATAGGTTCAGGTTCATATTTGCCTTTCTGGGAGAGTAAAGCCATGCGTACTATTAAATGATCAGCCTGTTTTTTCTTGATAATTGCCACCAGGCTATCTAGCGATGCTTTGTCTCCTTTGGGGCCTTCTCGAGTTACTTTCCGTATTGTGTTTAAAGGGGTAGCTACATCATTTATCATTTTACCAAATACGGTTTTAAGTTCTCTGAAGCTTGTGTGGACATATTGTTCAGAAAATGATTTGCCTTTTATCTTCCTGATAAAATGATGCTTTGTTTTTTTTATTTTACGAAGTCTGCAAATGATATGGAAAGCAGTTATTTCCGGTTCAGGATAAAAAGACCACCCAAAAGACAATTTTCGAAACTCATTATCATGCCTATATGCACTTTCTCTAGTCTTTCCGGATGTTTCCACTAAATGTTCTATCGAGGTAGGACAAATAATTTTTTTCCGCTCAACTCCTATTTTTATTAATTCCGAAATATCCTTCCAGTCGTTGTTGGGAGCTTGATCACAAATATTGCTTACTGCAAACTGATCAAGATAGATGCAGTGCATGTTATTTTTGAAATATTTGCTCATTTAGTCCGGCCAACAGTGCAATAAGCGGAAAGTTTTCCGTCATATCGTACCCATATAGATGGACAAAATTTCTGCTTATTTAGATATTAAAGTCAAAATACGGAAAATTCATCCGATCACTTTCCACTTATTACATTTTTCCTTGTTTTTTCCGCTTATTGCGATAATATCTTAAAGCACATGGAAAGTCAAAGGAAAAACAAACAGAAATTCCACCCTAATTCCGACTCCAAGCTCATGGACCAGGTACGCGAGGTTCTGCGTTATCATCACTACGCCTACCGCACAGAACAGACCTATCGCCAGTGGATACTTCGCTATATTTATCATTTTTGTGGGAAAACCCACCCTAAGAGGCTTGGTGCAAAGGATGTGGAGCGGTTTCTCTCCCATCTCGCAACCAGGATCAGGTGTCTGCCTCAACCCGGCGGCAGGCCCTCAACTCACTGGTTTTTTCTTTATCGGGATGTTCTTGACAAGCCTCTGGTCACCAAAATTGCCTCTGTATGCCATAAACGCAAGCAAAGACCGTCCACCATTCCTTATTTGAAGTGAACCATCCTTATTTGAAGCGGATCATCCTTTTTAAACGCCTAAGCCATGCCGGTTTTTTGTGGAGATTTATTGAAAGGTCGATATCCGCTGTGGAGCCTAATTTTAGATGGAGTTTCCGATAAGGAGGAGGTGGCCTCCATATCTTGAAAAAGAACGGATTTAGTCCGGTTGTGTGTACAGATGATGAGATCATGGGATTCATCCTGACCGCAAGGCTAAGGAGTTTATCACCCTCCCTGAACATCCAGCGGTTCGTAATCCATTTTTCTGTGATTTTTTCAAGATGAGCAGGTAAAAGATCCGGGAATTTTTCAAGTATGGCTGACTTTGTCTGAATGCTATCACAAAATAAATATAATTCCCGCTCAATACCTTCCAGTTTCGTTTTGGAATTCCTCCCAGAGAGCCTGTCCGTTATGGTCAGAAAGCTGCCTGTGTCTCTGTAAAAGAGAAGAGGAGTGACAAGCCTTTCCTCGCCTGTCTGCAGCCATTCACTGAAGATCTTCCGCCATGAAGCAGTCCTGTCTTCTTTTTCATTGATGCGGGTATATTCATAGAATAAAGGTATGAGGGCCTGTGATATGGGTTGTGGAAAACGCCATAGGGCGCTCCGGGGGACCTTTATGTCCCTTATATTGAAATCTTTTATATTATGATAAACAGGGCTTCCATAAGCCAATCCCATAGGATGAATGGATATGGGTGGGATAAAACCTCTTAAGAATCGGACATTTTCCGCTGTTTCCTCCAAATCGGACAGGTCTTCGTTCGGGTAATTAATGATGATATTATAAAAAGGCAATATCCCGGATTCCTGGCAGTATTTAAGGGCCGCAATATTTTCGATCGTTGTAACTCCCTTGTTCATCTTTTTCAGGCAGTTGTTTCCAAATGCCTCGATACCGATCCTAATGATATTCACACCGGCTTCGCGCATGAGTCTGTAATCTTCTTTTTCCAAACGACCTGCCCGTATCTCTAATATAATATCGAGGTCCCTGTTCAGGTCTTTCAGATCCGACATCAGCTTGCCAAAGCCTTTGGTCCTTTGAACATTGTCAATAAAACGCATGGAATGGCAATGATATTTATCTAATTGTTGCTTTACCTCTTGAACGATCCGCTCAGATGATTTTTCCCTGTAGCGGATAAATTGTGCATTCAGGCTGCAAAAGGTGCATTTGTTCCACCAGCACCCCCTCGATCCTTCAACAGGGATGGAAAGATAATTATTTATATATTCTTTTGTTACAGAGGAACACTCGTCCAATGTATTAAAGTAATCTTCATATTCCGGTATAGGGAGATCGTCCAGAGACAATGGCTCTGGCGGGCCATTAAATCTAATGGTCCCATTATCCCTCCATCCGAGCCCTTTTATGCTATCAAATCTTTTTTCGGATAGATTGAGAAAAAGCGAGGTAAGGGTTTCTTCGCCTTCGCCGCTTACAATGAAATCTATCTCGGAAAATGTTTTGATCAGGCTGATCCCAAAGGCTTCGGTACAGAATGCCCCTCCAAAAACAATCGGTATGCCCGGATGGATTTGTTTTATTCTCCTGGCGAGATAGAGAGATGCCTTTAATTGATCAAAGGTCACACTGAAACCGATAAGGGAATATTTTGAAAAATTTATATCCGAGAGCAGCTTTTCGTTAAAGGAGTTGATTCTTTCCAGGAAGATTTCGAAAGAAAAGGATTGGTTTTGTAAGAAATTTTTTATAATGGCTTTAAAGTAAGCCTCTGTCTCATTTCTGTATCTGCGGAAATTTTCAGGGAATAAAAGAGCGGGATAGAAGATTTCATCAGGCATTGTATTACTGATGATGGAATACCACCCGGGATTGAGAATGTCGGCACATTTTAAATAGGCATGCTGAACATCTACAGGTATATTTCTGCTTTTCAGGTAGCCGGACAATGCCCCCAATTGAATGGAAGGAACGAATGATTCTGAAAAGGGCATTGAAATCAAAAGCAGTCTTCCTTGGGCCTCATTACCTTTATTGTCATTGTCGTTCATGTTGGTTCCTCAGAAAGGTTCATATCCTATTTTTTAGAAAAATTTCTTTTGTTTTTTTAGAAAATTTTCCTATGAAATTAAAAAGGTCACTGACGGAGCGATAATAAACACCTTTTTAAGCGCCTCAGCCATTCAGGCTTTTTTTTCAGATCAATTGCCAGCCCGATATCAGCCAATGGCCCCAGTTTCAGATTAAACTTATAAGGAGATGGCGGTCTCCAGCTTTGCAACAAATATGATTTTGTTTTTAAATTGATCCCGGGGGTCATATTATTTTTCCTTATAGCCAGGCTTAGAAACCTCTCTCCCTCCCTGAACATCCAGCGCCTGGCAATCCATCCTTCAAGGATCTCTTCCAGTTGATCTGATGAAAGATCGGAGAATTGTTTCATGATATCCGGTTTTGTTTTAATAGTATCACAGAATAAATACAACTGTCGTTCTATCCCTTCTAATATGGTTTTATTAGGCTTCTCTGACAGATTATCAGTTATGGTCAGAAAGCGGCCTGTATCCTGGCAGAAAAGAAGAGGAGAAAAGATTCGCTTCTCACCCGTTTGCTGCCATGCCCGAAATATCTCCTGCCATAAGAATGTCCTGTCTTTTTTTTCGGTGATTTTAGTGTAATCGTAATAGAAAGGGATCAGTGTTTCCCTTATCTCTCCAGGAAAACACCATAGATGGTCAACCTTATTCTTCTTCTCCTTTATATTGAATTCTTCAGGATTATCAAATACAGGACTTTCAAATGCCAATGTCATAGGATGCACGGATATAGGGGGGATAAAACCCTTTAAAAACTTTACGTTTTCAGATGTTTCCTGCAAATCCGACTCGTCCTCATTGGGATAATTGATTATAATGTTATAAAATGGAAGTATCCCGAACTCCTGACAATATTTAATGGCAGCGATGTTCTCAATGGTTGTGGTCCCTTTGTTCATTTTTTTCAGGCATTTGTTTCCGAAGGCTTCAACACCTATCTGGACCCTCTTCACTCCGGCATCCCGCATTAGTAAATAATCCTCTTTTTTCAAGCTTCCGGCGCGCATCTCCATAAAGATATCCAGGTCCTTATCCAGATTTTTTAAGCCGGACATAAATTTATTAAAATCTTTGACCCTCTGAACATTATCAACAAATTGTATGTTATGACAGGGGTATTTATCCACCAGATGCCCGATCTCATCAATAACCTGCTCGACGGGTTTCTCTCTGTAGTGACTATATTGTTTATTCAGATTACAAAAGGTGCATCTTCGCCACCAGCATCCTCTTGATCCTTCTACAGGGATGGAAAGATAATTTCTTATATATTCCTTTGTAGCGGAAGAACATCCTTCAAGTGTATTGAAATAATCCTCATAATCAGGTACAGGAAGATTATCCAAAGATAATGGCTCCGGTGGACCGTTGAATCTGACTGTCCCGTTATCTCTCCATCCGAGCCCTTTTATGTCATCAAACCTTCTGTCCACCAGATTCATAAAAAGGTTGGTAAGGGTTGCTTCACCCTCGCCGCTAACAATGAAATCTATCTCGGAGAATGTTTTGAGCAGGCTGACTCCAAGGGCTTCGGTACAGTTCGCCCCGCCGAAAACAATCGGGATATCCGGATATATTTGTTTTATTCTTCCGGCGAGATAAAGGGATGCCTTTAATTGATCAAAGGTAACACTGAAGCCGATAAGGGAGTATTTTGAAAAGTCTATACCTGTAAGCAATTCTTCATTAAAGGCCCTGATTCTGTCCAGAATGGTTTTGAAAGAAACTTGCTGCTGTTTATAAAAATGCTTCATAATTCTTTTAAAGTAATCCTCTATCTTTTTTTTGTATTTCCTGTAATTTTCAGGGAATAATAAACAGGGATAAAAGACTTCGTTTCTCATTACATTGCTGATAAAATAATATAGCTCAGGTCCGAGTATATCTGTGCATTTTAAATAGGCATGCTGAGTATCTACAAGTATCCCCTTGTTTTTTAGATAGCTGCATAATGTTCCCAGTTGGATGGATGGATTTAATGATAATTGAAAGGGCATGGAAATGAGAAGGATACTTCTCTGACCTTCTCCGTGGTTGTTTTCACTCATGTTGATTCCCCCAAAGCGGTTAATAAATCATGGGTTAAAAACTGGAAGAACAGGGGCCTGGAGGGCTGTATATAAAAATGGTCACCCTGAAACATTCGCATAGTAAATGTTCCGGCCGTATGTTGTCGCCATGCACCCAATTCTTCTCTGGACACCGTATGGTCCTGCAAGCCACCGTAAGCTGTTATTGAACAAGGCAGCGGGGGCTCACTTTCATGTATGTAAGTTTCACACAGCGTAAAGTCTGCCCGTAAAATAGGCATTATCAATTCCAGGAGCTCCCCGGATTCCATGACTTCTCCGGGTGTCCCGTTAAAACCCTTTACCTCTTCCATGAACTGATCATCAGGCAGATCATGAATCAAGGGGAGCATCTGGGGGAGGTGAGGCGCCCTTCGAGCGGAAGATACTAAAAGACAGGGATTTGAGAGCCCGGCACTTCGGATTGCCCGAACAAGCTCATATCCTAGTAACGCTCCCATACTATGACCAAAAATGGCGTAAGGCATTTCAACCCTGTCACTTATCGCTTCAACGATTTTATCAATCAACCCTATATGACTGCTCACCGGTTTTTCATTAATCCGGTTTTCTCTGCCGGGTAACTGGATCCCACACACTTCAATACTTACTGGAAGGTTTTCATGCCAGTCCCGGAAAAATTGACAGCCGCCGCCCGCGAAAGGCAAACAGAACAAACGTAATTTTGCATGCTGATTGGGCTTAAAGACCCTTAACCATTTATTATTATGTATTTGGGACATTATCATTATAAAAAATATCAGCCTTTGCCTTTAAACATTTTCTTTAGATTTTTCAATATGTTTATCTGTTTCTGTTGAGTCTCGGCCTTTTGTTTCTCTTCAAGTTTTTTTTCGCAAACAGCAGCAACCTGCCTCAAATTTTGAAGCATCAGTTCCATAGGATTGATCCGCAAACCGGTCTTTTTTTCCAGTTTGTCCACTATCTCCATGGACATGAGTGAATGACCCCCAAGGTCAAAGAAGTTATCAAACACACTCACGCAGTCCACTCCCAGCACTTCCTGCCAAATCTCTGCCAGCGCTTTCTCCATAGGGGTTGAAGGGGGCGCATAACCCTGTTCCCGGTCTTCAGAAAACCTATCCGGGGAAGGTAAAGCCCGCTTGTCCACCTTTCCGTTGGGTGTCAGGGGGAGGGATTCCATTTGCACAAAAGAGGATGGCACCATATATTCCGGAAGCCTCTTTCTCAGATAAGCCCTGAGATCATCGAGGGATAATGATCCATTGTCACCCGGCACTATATAACCAACCAGGCGTTTGTCTCCGGGCTCGTTCTCACGCAGCAATACCACAGCCTCTCCCACGGCGTCATGGGCGCTCAGCACGGATTCTATCTCTCCAAGCTCGATCCGGAACCCCCGCAGCTTCACCTGGTCGTCCCTGCGGCCAAGAAACTCCAGGACTCCATCAGGAAGCCAGCGAACCGTATCACCCGTGCGATAAAGCCGGGGCACCGGTCCTCCATTATCAGGCTTTTTACTGAAGGGGTCCGGCACAAACCTATCCCGAGTAAGATCAGGACGATTAAGGTAACCCCTGGCAAGACCGTCTCCGCCTATGTACAGCTCTCCCGGCACATCTACGGGCACAGGCTCCATGTTGCCGTCCAGGACATACACCCGGGTGTTCGCTATGGGAGGGCCTATGGGGATGGAGCTTATCCCTTCGGGCAGGTCTTTGGGTATGGGATAACAGCAGGTAAACGTTGTTCCCTCTGTAGGGCCGTAGCCGTTTATCAGCCGGGTGTCAGACAGATGCTCCAGGGCCTTGCGGATATGAGGCACAGAAAGGGCCTCCCCGCCTGTGAGCAACTGCTTTATGCCCTTAAGGGACTGGGGTGATTCACTTATTATCATGTTGAAAAGCGAGGATGTCAGCCACAGGGTGGTCACACCGTAACGGTCTATAACCCCGGCAAGCTCCTCGGGGCCCGGGACCCGGGACGGGAACAGGACACATTGGCCCCCGTGCAGCAACGCCCCCCATATCTCG
>JBLIRS010000101.1:0-10402 GCA_049472415.1 bacterium
CAACTGCGATCTCAGGCTTGACAAGACTCAGGATGTCTGCATTCCTAGCCATTAGCTATACCTCCTTTTGTTGCCCAAATTACGCGGCAAGAGGCTTCACGCCAGCAGGCCAGATCGGCTGAGAATCCATCCGCATGGTTTTCAGGCAGATATTCTCCCGTGTGGCAATCTTCACAGTTTGATGAAAAAACTTCGGGAGAGTGTTCCCCTGCCGGCTTTTCATTATTGTCTTCACACTGTTCCGGAATAATTTCCGGCGAAGTATGACAGCACCTGCACTTCTCATCCTCCCTGTAATCAAATCTGCACAGGTGGTTATTGATAAGACACGTATTGGAAACCTCGGGGTAATGGCAGTCTTTGCATGGTTTTGATGTGCAATTTGAATGAAGCCTTTCCATTTCCGGATTCAGGTGGCACAATTTGCAATCCGAAAAGCTGAGACGCATCCCGCTTAGATCTGTCAGGGTGCAATCCGGATTAATAAATGGATCTATATCATCGGGTCTTATTCTATGGATTTGAGGATTGCACTCTCCCATATGACAGCGGTTGCATTCCCTGTAGGCGGGTGGCTCATGTTTTATCACCTCTTGACTCACACAACCGTAATCAGATGATATAGGAAATGAGCCATCTATTCTATAATCTTTAAAATCCGGCATATTCAGAAATCTATGACATGTCTTGCACTGGGGCTCAGAGCAATAGGTAAAACCGCAATGTATAGGGTGGCAAACAGCGCATGTCTCAGTGCCCGGGCCGTGAGTGGTTATGATCTCTGAATGGCAAAGTATACAGGTACCATTCCTTACATATGTCAGACCATTCATATGGTCTGCAGGATTGCATTCACCCCCTGTGGGCGCTCCTGCCGCATGGCAATTAATACAATCACCTGTATGAGGTGCAAAACCGGGTTTGCCGCAAACATTCTGAAGCAGTGGGGCGGCTGTATGACACCAGATACATGCCTGGTTGTTGCTGAAAGTGGAAACACAATGGGTTGGATGGCATGAGTAGCAGTTTACATCAGGCCATAATCCGCCATCCCATGGAAGACCGGACCCGCCGTGGGGCACCACAACCGTATGGCAGCCCAAACAGATCAGAGGATTAACATAGGTCATAGGGTCATTTATATGATTTATGGGATTTGCCTCGCCTCCTCCTGAAGGACCTACATGGCAGAAAAGGCAATCCTGGATTGCAGCCTGGTTGATACCAAAGGTGTCGAACGCGTAATGGGTGGAGATGTTTCCGGGGCCACAGATATCGCATATGGCTGGATTGGCGCCATGACAGGCAATACATTTGGCAGGTATATCCCCATAGAACATATCGGTGTGATTGGTATGACAAAATGCGCACTCATTAACGGGCCCCAGCTTTGCGTGGATTGAAGAAGGCACCCTGTCACATCCTGATACGGGGGGATCACTATGACAGATACCACAACTGTTTTGACCTTCCCATGATTGTACAAGGTTCATAGGCCCTGCATCTTCATAATGTCTCCTTGCATTACGGACCCCAGGATGGCAGGCCTCACAATCTGTTGCCTCAGATGGGTGGGTTTTGCTTATAGGTACTCCATTGACCACGATATTCATGATTGGGGGATTTCCATGGCAATAGCCGCATTTGACGGGATCGCCAAGATATCCCTGCAGACCTGAGATGGTTTCGTGTCCTTCGTGGCAATCCGAGCAAGGCATATCAGAGACAGGTTTATGGAGAGTGCTTCCATCAGGAATTTCAGGATCATAATGACATGCGCCGCAGGTATTGCTTATGTCTTTTCTGAAACTTTGAACGATATTCATCTCGCAGTGTCTGCCGTGACAGTCACTGCAATCGGTTTTGATCCTGTCATGCAATTTGACTTTAGAATCAAAGGGACTCTTCATGTCTTCATGGCAGGCCCCGCAACCTGTTGTGTCATTCCAGCTTTGTTCTATTGAGAGTCGAAGTGTGCCCTTATATTCATAATGATGGATTGTATCCGGATCGCATACTGCACTATGGCATGATGCGCACTTGGCATCCGCACTGTGTAACCACTTTTTGTCCGAATCGCATCCGAAATCGGGTTCCAAATTATTCAGTATATTCTGATGACACTCAAAACATCGAGCGTCCACTTCAGTGGAACTGCCTACACAATAGATAAGTTTTGTATGGTCCTCATGACATTTCTGACAGGTTCCGGGAAGAAAGGAATTCGGATCGTGCCATTCCAGATTCGGATCTGACGGGGGATGGCAGCATCCGCAACCTGTATCCTCAAAGGTATTAATAATTTCTTCAACGTCCACTATGCCGTTGACGTGTTTGTAAAATCCCGGTTCTCTTTCATAAATTCCATTGTGGGGATGACATGTTTTACAAGATGTTAGACAATTTGAATGGTCGGTTACATTTAGGTCCGGCGGGACTGCAATATTTGGATTTGGCGGGGTCTTATGACAATTATCGCAGTAGAGGCTGTGCCCGTCATTAGGATCATTATAAAGAGGGTCATTAGGATCGCGGCAGAACCTTTCCGTATCTGACCAGGCAATGGATTCTGCGTAACCCCCTTTCGCGTTGCTATGACAGTAAAGATTAAAACATTTCTTGGTAATTTTCTCATATATTGCATTAGGGTTCAATAGCTGATCAAAACCGATTCGAGTGTTGCCGTCCAGCTCAAATATATATTCGTTTTTCGGATCATAGGGTAGGCCATCAGGGTCTATGTGGCATCTGAAACAAGGGAAGTTATACCGCGCGTGTGCCATATGCAGGTCCTGATTCGGGTCTTGATCCTTCTCCGGAAGATCTGTTTTTGGGGAAGGAAACGGTGGCGGAGGTATACCATGCCCTTTGCCGGCAATTTCAGGTAAGAGGGCTTTCCCCTTATATTCATCAGGATCATACTGTAATCTTGAAATATCTATTCTGCCGATTCCATGACACCGGCAGGTAGGGGCAAAAGCCTTTGAATTGAAAACCGATCTTGAATCACCCGTTTCATAGTCATAATTTGGATCATCAGGATGCGGAACAGGCCCGGGATCATGGATATGACATCCAGTGCAGTCCGTGCCGCGATAATCAACAGTGCAGGTATTTGGATCTGAGCACTCAGCATTATTAGGGTCCGTATTAAAGTAATGTCGGGAGCCGTTTCTATGTTTATAATCAAATCCCTCATCCCCCAATTCGTCTCCTGGATTTGGCCATTCTTCCCTTGGTTTATCCTGATGGCAGACTTCGCAGATATCCTTTGTGCCTGCGGGGATGGAAATGAAATTCTCTGAAGAATCAGGCTCGACAACATCCTGTTTCAGGGGATCAAAGAAATCTACAACCCAGGTGTCCTTGTTGGGATCTGCATGAAGGTCGGCAAACAGCTCGCAGTCTCTCGTGTCCGTCGTCCGGAATTGACTGTAATGGCAATTATTACACATAGACTTGTAGATCCTTCTTTTGATCATGAAAGTATTGACATTTCCATCTTCATCTCCCGATCCATGAGGGTTATGGCATACAATACAGTGTGAAGATCTATCAATAGGACCCGGTTCCCTTCGTCTGCCGCTGCCAAGTTCTTCATAGATGAAATGGGAATATTTTGTGGGATGGCAATCCCTGCACAGATCCCACTGTTTGTGTCCGCTGCATACCTCAGGATATGCGTTCTCGACTGGGCCCCAACGTTCATCCCTGTACTTTGCTGTATCCAGATGTCCGTTATATTTGCCAATGGGAAAACCATCCGGATAAGCATAAGCTTGACGTGTCTCAACACAGACCTTTTCCAGCACCATTTCATTGGACCAGTGGCATTCCCAACAGAAGTTTTTTTCCCCATCATTGGGGTCCAGGTCAAGATCATGTTCATGGCTGTGCGGATTCGGATCATTAGGGTCGTCTGTGATAGGGATATCCTCGTTGTTCTTGGCCCCTTTGTTGGGGTAAGTCTGTTCTGCCCGATTTGGATCAGGATATCCCGTATCAATCGTAGCCCCGGTATAGCTTTTTAGCGCTGTTACTCCATGCCCGCTTTTCGGCCAGTAATTCTGTTTCTGGACCTTGTCCGGATCGGGCGCGGTTATCAGACAGCCATTCGGATCATCATAATGAAAATCAGGATAGCACTGACAGCCATTCGGATCTTCATAAT
The DNA here is from genome assembly GCA_049472415.1 of bacterium. Classification (GTDB taxonomy): domain Bacteria; phylum SZUA-182; class SZUA-182; order DTGQ01; family JAFGSM01; genus JBLIRM01. The sequence continues at coordinate 4,172 of JBLIRS010000101.1, forward strand.
GCCAGTTGGGAAAGGAGCAATACCGGCTTACATAGGATGCATATATCCCTCCGTTCTCATTTGAATCATCATGACACTGGAGGCAGGTTACGGTGCCGGGATCTCCCCATTTCAGGACCCTGACGGAGCCGGGGGCTATATTGGGATCGTTCGGCGAGACCTCGGATACTTTTGGATAAAATCCTCCGTGGCATTCATTGCATACCTTTGTATTTTTGAGGGTCGTGTTTTTAAGGTTATTATATCCTTTAAAATAGATGATAAACTCCTTTTTGCCCTTGTCGTGTCCATTCGGGTCGGCTGGATCGGCAAGCTTATAATGATTCGGGTCATGACAATCAAGGCATGTCCTCCCAAGGCCAAAGGGTTGATAAATAAGATGGGTAAGGTGGCCTTTTTTCCTCTCTTTATAATATTTTCTAAATTTCTCGAGATATTCGGGTGAAAGGTCAGTGCCCGGCAGGTTAGGGTCCGGATCATATGTAGAGTAAAAGAGGGGGTATGGGTCCTCTTCAGAATTCATAAAACATTTATAATTGGGAGAATTGGGATCATTCGGGTCATAGGCTTTTGGGTTATAGGCTTTGTTTGGATACATATCGCTGTGACATTTGAAACATCCTTCCCAAAAAAGATTTTGACTAAGGATGGCGTTTTGATCCTCTTGTTTAGAAAGGTCATAGTTGATATATCCACTTGAAGCATGAAGAGAATGGACAGGTGATAAGAAAAATGCCAGGCAAAAAAGAAATACGAATAGTAAACAAATATTTAAAAATCTCTGGTTCACTCTTTTAACCCGCTTTTATTTATGATCTTCGTGGCCATTAAAATCAATATATGGTTAGGATTTTCCCTTTTTATGGCTATGGATAACAAGTTATAGCTGATTAAATTTGTTATTTTTTGTTGTATGAGACTTTTGTCTTGAAAACAGGTTTACATAACTATGTCGAATAAGATCATCAATCGTTTCATCATTGCAAATTTTTCCATTTATAAAGAGGTTCAATACGTTGTTCGAAAAATAACCAAGGGCTTAAACAGTAAATTATAAAATTAGCTTGTCAGAACAATTGTAAAATAATTTGGAAAAAAGAAAAAATTATATTTTTTCTAAAAAAATTAAAAAAAATTACAATTTGTATTTAATTAATGATTATTGAAAGAAAAAATGAATAAATATAAAATTTGATATAATGAAATGATAAAGAATATTTTCGGGTTTGTCAAAGCCATACTGTTTCCATCTTATTGTGTTGATTCCATAAGATGTGATAAACTTGTCTGGTTTTTTAAGATTTTGGTCAAGCGGAGGATGGTTCGAAAATGTCTGACAATGATCCTTTTGAAAGAAGCAAGAAACGAATCAATGTTGAAATCCGGCAGATGGAGATCGATGATATCCCTGAAGTATTCCATCTCGGGGAGGAGCTTTTTACCTCTGAGGATGCCCCGACCCTATATAGGACCTGGGATGAGTATGAGGTTACAGGGCTTTTTCACAGCGAGACAGAACTCTGTCTTGTGGCAGAAGCAAATGAGGAAATTATTGGGTTTGCCATGGGAACAACCATTACCAAAACCAGATCGGCCTGGAAATATGGGCATCTTGTATGGTTAGGAGTAGCTGAGGAATACCAGAGATTCAGGGTGGCGGAAAAACTTTTTAACAACTTTCTGGAGCTTATGCTTGAAGAAGGTGTCCGTATCCTTATGGCAGATACCGAAGCAGACAATAAACCTGCGTTAAGGTTTTTCCGCAAGATGGGATTCGATAAATCCGAGCAGCATGTATACCTGAGTCTGAATTTGGATGAGCAACTGAAGGCCTTTAAACAAAAACACACAAACCATCACGAATAAGAGAGTAATTGTGGCATCATTGAATAATTCGAATGTGATAAATCCGGAACGTCTAAAAAGACTTCTGGCAAAAATGATCGATATTTACAGCCCTTCAGGAAAGGAAGAGGAGATCCTGGAATATCTCTATGACTATCTTAAACGAAACGGACTTCCTGTTAGTAAACAACCGGTGGATGATAGCAGATACAACCTTGTGGTTGGCTCCGAAGAGAATACCCTTCTTAGTTTTGTGGGCCATCTGGATACCGTAATAGCACATGATTTAGATAATTGTGGATTCAAGGAGGAAGGAGATCTGGTTACCGGACTTGGCTCTGCCGACATGAAGGGTGGATGCGCTGCCATGATAGAGGCATTCGTTTGCCTTTGGAATCGAAAGGGGCCTCCGCCTCCGGTAGCTCTGGCACTTGTAGTTGGAGAAGAAGAGGAGGGTGACGGCGCTAATGTGCTGGCGCAGAGTGATCTCCGGTTCAGTTGGGCCCTTATAGGAGAGCCCACAGACCTTAAACCGTGTCTTAGTAACTATGGCTATGTGGAGATACAAATCGCTATTAAAGGAAAGCGCATACATGCTTCACTGGCGCATCAGGGACAGAATCCTATTGAGGCCATGCTCAGATTGATCATGCGTGTTGCCAGGTACATTGAAAGTAAGCAACCCAGATTGGTATATAATATCCGTGATATGTACACATCTCAAGCCGGATTTTTCGTGCCCGACCTTTGCGAGGCCTGGGTGGACATGCATATGCCTCCGGAATCTCCTATGGGTGAGATTGTTATGGAGATAGAGGAAATTGTCGAGAGTGAGCAGAAAGAGAATTCAAGGCTTGACTTTATGGTCCGTTTCAATACCATTGACGCGGGGTATGAATTGCCTGAAAAGGGCCCAATATTTGAGTGCCTCAAGGATATATATCTGAAACGCTCACTAAATTGGAAGCCGGAGCCATTTGTTAGCCATTCTGACGCAAACCGTCTCTGGGCCTCGGGGGTAAGGCCGATCCTGCTGGGCCCGGGAGAGCTTGAAAAGGCTCATGCTTCTGACGAGTCTATCCTTTTCAGTAAGGTTGTTGAGGCTGCTGAGATTTATTTCGAAATTGCAAACTCCATTGGAGAATATCTCTGGTGAAAATATCCGGCATTGATTGGTTTATCATTTTCTTTTACTTTGCATTTGCCCTTGGTATAGGTCTCTATTTCTCAAGACGGGCAGGCAAAAACATCACAGAATACATGGTGGCCGGGAGGAGCCTGCCATGGTGGCTTGCCGGGACCTCTATGGTTGCCACCACCTTTGCCGCTGATACACCTCTTGCGGTTACAGAGCTTGTATACAAGTATGGAGTCGCGGGTAACTGGCTGTGGTGGAATTTTGTTTTCTCAGGCATCCTTACCGTTTTTTTCTTTGCCAGGCTGTGGCGGCGGGTTGGCGTGCTCACGGATGTAGAGTTCACTGAGATCAGATACGGAGGGAAGCCGGCCGCATTCCTGCGTGGATTCCGTGCGCTTTATTTGGGAATCATAGTCAATGCCGTCATTATGGGTTGGGTTATATCGGCCATGGGCACCATTATTGAGGTTGCCCTGGGGATTGACCGCTGGATAGCCATAGTTGTGTGCCTTATCATTACAGTTGCTTATTCAAGCCTTTCCGGGCTTTGGGGCGTGGTAATCACCGATTTTTTTCAGTTTGCTCTGGCCATGACCGGCTCCATCCTTCTGGCAATCTTCGGCATAAAGGCAATTGGTGGCATAGATGCCCTAAAGGCCAGGATGCTTGTACAGGCTGGCTCCCAGAAGGCGGTTAATTCCTTTCTTTCTTTTACTCCTAAGGTCGGCTCCCAGTGGATGCCGGTGATTCTATTCTTATCATACATTGGGGTTCAGTGGTGGGCCTCATGGTATCCTGGAGCAGAGCCTGGGGGGGGCGGTTATGTAGCCCAGCGCATGTTCAGTGCGAAAGACGAAAAACACTCGCTTCTGGCAACACTTTGGTTTAATATAGCTCATTACGGACTCAGACCCTGGCCCTGGATCATTACAGCCATTATCGCATGGGTGGTTTTCCCCGGACTCAAGAATCCGGGAGAAGGTTATGTGATGATGATGGTCACATATCTCCCCCCAGGCATACTCGGCTTGATGTTTGCTGCCATGGCCGCGGCCTTTATGTCAACTATTTCCACCCAGCTTAACTGGGGGTGCTCTTATCTTGTGAATGACTTTTATATGCGCTTCCTTGTTCCAAATGCTTCTGAATCCCACTATGTGGCTATTTCAAGAATTATTACCGTTATACTCATGGTCCTCGGAGGAATAGTCGGATTGATCATGCAGCGGATAACAGGAGGATGGGAGCTTCTTCTCAGCATAGGAGCAGGAACCGGTCTTGTTCTCATCCTGCGCTGGTTTTGGTGGCGAATTAACGCCTGGTCTGAGATCTCATCTATGATCGTTGCCCTGATCGTTTCTCTTGGGATAACTATCCTTCAGAAATTAGGGACTATTTCCTTTCCTGAAAACGCTGCCTTTGCATATACCCTAATCATCACCGTTATATTAACAACAGCGGCCTGGATAACCGTTACCTTGCTTACTCGGCCTGAAAGCGAATCCGTGCTTGAGGGATTCTATAAAAGGGCCAGGCCTGCCGGGCCGGGATGGAGACCAATAAAGGAACGACTGGGTGACTCCGTGAAAATAACCGATGATCTTTTCTTTTCCTTTTTTGACTGGATTGCAGGTTGTGTACTGATTTATGCCGTTCTTTTCGGAATCGGCAAGATCCTTCTAAAAGATTTCAAATCCGGCATATTAATAGTTCTGATCGGTGTTTTTGCGGGAATTTTTATCTATTGGGATCTCTCGCGACGAGGCTGGAAGAGCATTTCCGATTAATTGGGACTACGAAAAGCCTTTGAATGATAGTTAGGAATAATGGAAGTCTTTTATGGAGTTTTATAAAAAGATCATTGTCATATTCCTTGTTCTCTCATTTTTCTTTTGTGCTTGTGCCGGTTTAAAACAACAGAGCGAGAATATCAGTTACTACACTCTGGAATATAACACTCCCGGACAACTAAACATCCTTGAGCCCTTCCCCCTTGTGATCGGGATCGAACATTTTTATGCTGCGAGCGAATATAATACAAATCTTATTGTATATAGGGACAGGGCGTTTAGGAGAAATACATATACTTATCATCGATGGAGGGAAAAACCCGGGGATATGGTGACCCATTTTTTATACAGGGACCTTAAGGAATCCGGTTTATTCAAGACAGTATGCCTCTCTGACAACGGAACATCTTTTTCTCATATGCTGGCGGGTTCAGTGGATGAATTTTTTCAATGGGATGCCGAAGAGAATTTGAGGGCTGTTCTATTTATAAGCATTGATTTGATAGAGAATAATGGAAATAATGAAAAGGACGCGCAAAAAAAGATAATTTTTTCGGGTACTTATAGTACCTCGAAGCAGTGCAGAGAAAGGAAGCCAGGAGCGGTTGCAGAGGCAATGAGCGAGGCTATGAAAGAGGTTTCAGGAAAAATTATTGAGGACCTTTATCATTTTTTAAGGTAGATTAAAATGGAAAAACTTTTCAAGTACATTGAGGCAAACAAAGATGTTTTTTTAAAAGAACTTAAAGAGTTTCTCAGAATCCCGAGTATCAGTGCGCAAAGCGATCATAACGCCGATATTCGTATATGTGCAAAATGGATCGCTGATCAGATGCATTCAATCGGTATGCATGAAGTACGGATCTTTGAGACATCGGGCCATCCTGTTGTCTATTGTGAATGGATGGGGGCTCCGGATGGCCCCACAATCCTCTTTTACGGCCATTATGATGTCCAGCCGGTGGATCCCTTAAACCTTTGGACTTCTCCGCCATTTGAGGCGACTATTCGGGGAAGAGAAATTTACGCCAGGGGATCTGTTGATGATAAGGGGCAGGTTTTCATCCAATTAAAGAGCATTGAAACATATATGAAAAATTTCGGGAACTTGCCTCTCAATATAAAGATGCTTATCGAGGGGGAAGAGGAGATAGGGAGTGTAAATCTTAAGGGATTCCTCAAGGAACATAAGGACCTTTTAAAAGCCGATTTCGCTTTGATTTCAGACACGTCCATGTTTAAAGAGGATGTTCCTTCTGTTTGCTACGGCTTGAGAGGGCTTGCCCTTATGGAAATGGAAGTAACCGGTCCTGTCCGCGATTTGCATTCAGGTTCATTCGGTGGATCCATCCATAATCCTATTCAAGGGCTTTGCGAGATGATAGCGGCTCTTCACGATAAGAATGGAAGGGTTACCATACCCGGCTTTTATGAAGATGTACTATCTCTCAATGACAG
>JBLIRS010000102.1:0-10315 GCA_049472415.1 bacterium
CTCTACAGGATTGAAATGACCATGGAAAAGATCATAAGGGGTGATATTTCAAAGCCGGATTTAAAGATTCGATCAGGTGATGAGCTGCATGATCTGGCCGGACATATTTCTGAATTAATGAGAAAGATGAGGGAGAATGTACTCTCTCTGCAGGAGATGAATAGGCGATTGGATGCCCTTTACTCACAGATCAAGGATGCTGCGGGAAGGTCCGATATGGAAATGATAGCAGAGGCTATGCCCGGTTTGGAAGAAGGGTTGATAAAAATGCGGGAGATACTAGATGAATTTAAGGTATAATAAAGTCATCAGAAATTTTATAAGGGTTTCGTTGATATTATGCGTTTTTATAGTTGTGGGATGTGTCCCGGAGCTTAAAGATGATACCCCCCTTGCACTTGTAAATGGAGAACCCGTCACTTATGGTGAATACAAGGATGAGCTTAGGGATATCCATCTGAGAAGAAATGAAAAGAAGGGGATTGGTCCTATTAATCTGGAAAGTTTTTTGGAAAAACTTATTAGAAGAAGGCTTTTTATACAGGAAGGCATAAGAACAGGGCTTCAGAAAGACCCTGATATTAAAAAGGCTTTGGACACAGAGCTGAAAAGACAGGCTGTTTTGCTCCTTCACAGGGAAGAGATCGATAATAAGATAGAAGTCAGCGATGATGATGCATGGAAGGAATATTGCTCTAATCTGAACAATCATCAGGAAGAGGTTGAAGATATAAAGAAGAAATTATCTATGGATCCCAATGATCGCAGCGTGGAAATACAAGGATATATATCAGGGCTTAGAAAAAACGCCGTATTAGAGATAGATCCCAATTTTGAATGGCATGGAAACGGATCTTGTGATCCCAATCAAATTGTCGCCAGGGTAAACGGAAAGGGGGTTGCATATAAATACCTTACCTTGGCCTTAAATGAGTCCGGGCAGGGAAAAGACTGGAGGGCCGCTCTTGATTGGCTAATAGACAAAGAGTTATTGGCACAACAAAGCGGGAGATTTGTGCCTGACAGGGATTCATTCGAAAAGGCAAAAGAGAGGTTAAAGAAGGACCTTAAAAAAGAAGAGCGTAAAAAGAGGGAGGAAGAATATTTAAAAGAACTCAGAAATAAGGCTGCCATATCGAAGGAGATAATAGATCCGAATATACTTTTTTCAGAGAAGGAGGATCCTAATCTTCCTGTGGCATTTATAAACGGCGGCCCAGTCACTTTTTCGGATTTAAGATCCAATACAAGTCTGGAAAATTTAAGGGCTGCTTCACCAGAGGACAGGAAAGACATAATCGACAATAGACTTCAGTATGTTATTGATTGTCGCCTCATTGACCAGGAGGCCCTCGGCAAGGGATTCGGAGAACGGCCTGAAGTAAAGAAGGCAATTAAGACGGCGGAGGACGAAATCATTTATAAAAAATTTTTCCGTGAGATTTTGATACCATCTATCAAGATCGGAGATGATGAGGTTGAAAGCTATTATAAGGAGCATGAGGACCTGTTTCTTACGCCGATATATGTTAAGATAGACGAGATACGCCTTGAAAACCAAGAGCAGGCGAACCAGATAAGATCGGAACTAAAGGCCGGAGCCGATTTTGCTTTTCTGACTAAAGCATCTCTTCCTCAAAGGATAACCAGTCATCATTGGTTGCCGATTGACAAGATACCCGATGTCATTATGGAAGGTATCCGGCAATCTGAAGAAGGCGACTGGTTCGGACCTGTATCGTGGGAAAGGGGCTATAGTATCCTTCTATTAAAGAGACGCAGAGGCGGCGAAAGGATTCCCTTCGGAATGGCAAAGAAGGATGTTAAAAAAAGGTTCTGGGATGAGCGATATAATCAGGCCATAAAAAAATGGGAAGATGTCTTGAGGTCATCTTCAGAGATCATTGTATACGAAGACCGCTTTAAGTCTATTTTGTCGGGAGTGGGAGCATTGGTGAATAATAACATCACTAATAATATCGAACAAAGGTAACTTCTCAAAATACAGGTGGAATCTTGGGAAGAATTAAATATGCAAATAAAAGGCACAATGGTAGAGAATAAGAGACATAAAGGTACAATCCTCTTAATTATATTTATCTGTCTGATATTTTACTCCTGCGCGCCTAAAGGTATGCCAAGGAAAGAGAGCCGTTTTGCGGGACGAACCTGTGACAGTTGCCATCAGGACGATCTAGCTACCTATCTGGCAAGGAATGTGGTTCATGATCCCATAAGGGAAAATGATTGCAAAGCGTGCCATGAACCCCATGGAGTTCTGGGTGTTTTGCATCTATGGGAAGGGGTGGAGGCAAGGATTTGTTATACATGTCACAAAGAGGAAAAGGTGCTCTCGGAAAAGAGCTATCAACATTCTGTTTTTAAGGAGGGCAAATGCTCCCCTTGCCATGATCCTCACTCATCAGATCTATCAAATCTATTAAAGCAACCCGGCAATGATCTTTGCTATTCCTGCCATGACACTGAGCCCTTTCAAAGGACTTTTATACATAAACCCTTACAGGAAACCGGGTGCCTTGCTTGTCACGCGCCTCATGCATCGGATTACCGGGATCAGTTGTCAAATTCACCGGATAAGATATGTTTGACCTGTCATCCTATGGATCAGGGATTGGTCGAATCCCACAAAGGTTATGAGATAAAGGGGGAACATTGTCTGATGTGTCATGACCCTCATTCCTCAAACGAAAAGGGGATGTTGAAGATAACAGTCCATAAACCGGTAAAAGATGGCGAATGCCAGGATTGCCATCTTTCTCCTGCGGATTCTTTGGGATTTAAGACGATTTCTACAGGAATAGGATTATGCCTTAAATGTCACGATAATATAGAAAAAGAATTACTCAGACCTGTTATCCATAAAGCCGTGGAAGAAGAGGATTGTATTAGGTGCCATAATTCGCATGCCTCTGATGATCCGGCACTTTTACGTCAAAAGGAAGCGGACCTGTGTTATACCTGCCATCAGTCCTCAAAGGAAGCGTTTCAGAAAAAATTTATTCACAGCACAATAACCAGGGAAGGGTGCACAGGGTGTCATCTCCCTCACGGCGCGGATAAGGAATATCAACTTAAGGAATCAGATTTTAATCTCTGTATACAATGTCATCCGAGGAGCGATTTCCATGGACCTTCAGTGCATGAGCCTATAGCCAAAGGGGAATGCCTTGTTTGTCACGACCCTCATGCTACGGATTTTCCGGGTCAGGCCAAATTACCGAAGGCTGAGCTTTGTTATACATGTCATGTCAAGGAAAAAGAAAGGGCATCCCTTGTCCATGCCCATACCCCTATATTGGAAGGCAGATGTAATGGATGCCATGAACCTCATGTGTCCAGGCAGGATAATCTTTTGATAACCTCCACCGATAAGATATGCCTGAATTGTCATCCCGGTTTTTTGGAAGGACAAAAGGAGGGATACCTTCACCCGTTGAGCCGGCAAGGGGCCTGCCTGACATGTCATGATCCCCACGCGAGTGAGTTTTATAGAGCCATGCGTGTGCCAACCGATCTGGTATGCCTTACAAACGGATGTCATGATCTGGTAACCAAAAAAATGAAAAAATCAAAAATTGTACACAAGCCTTTGGCTGACAGGAACTGTATTGCATGTCATAATGCCCATGGAAGTAAAATCGAGCATTATTTAAAAAGCTCTGCCGGCAGCCTCTGCCTTTTCTGCCATGAAGATATGAAAAAACGGATCGATGAGGAAGCTATGATCGTTCATTCCCCGATTCAACAGGGTGAATGTCTGAGATGTCATACCGGCCATGATTCGGATTATCAGGGATTGCTTATAGCTCAGGGCAGGGACCTGTGTATTTCCTGCCATAACACGGAAGACGAAGGCTTTCGGGAGAAGCATATTTATATTTCAGCCGGTATGAGCAACTGCCTCATGTGCCATGCGAGCCATTTAAGTGACAGGGAAGGCCTGTTTCTCCCCTTTACCCATGAGCCTTTTACTAAGAAGAATTGCCAGGTATGCCATGAATAGAAAAAAAGGATTAATATTCACTTCAATAGCCGTTTTTATTATATTATCCGGCATATTTATTTTTTATATGAAAGGCATTGTGGAGAGTTTTACACCCATAAAGGACAATATCGGAAAAGTATGTCTGGATTGCCATCCCGAATTGAAGAAAGAATTGGAAAGCGGCAAGCCTCACAAACCATTAAGATCCGAGGAATGTACACCTTGTCACAGTCCGCATGCTGCCAGATATAAATATCTTCTTTCTCAGGCAGACGATTCGCTCTGCTATGAATGCCATAAGGCAGGCAGGGATTGGCTTAAAGAAAAGGTTATACATCTCCCTGTTGAATACGGCGAGTGTCAGAAGTGCCACAAACCCCACGTATCGATTTATCCCAAACTTTTAAGGACGGAAGAAAAGGAGCTTTGCTATCAGTGTCATGACAGGTCACCGTTTCAAAAGGCTTATGTACACCAGCCGGTTAAGGATGGCCGCTGTTCTGCGTGTCATGAGGCCCATAGTTCCTCCAATGACCTCCTGCTCATTCAAACTTCACCTAAACTCTGCTTGAATTGTCATACTCTGACCAATAAGCTGATCTCAAAACACGCGTCAAATATCCCTATGGATCGAGTTGATTGCCTGTTATGTCACAGCCCTCATTCCTCAACAAGGGATAATCTCATATATAGCCTGTTGCATGATCCTTACGCCAAAAATAATTGTCAGGCATGTCATCATGAGACTTCCGGATATATTAAACCCGGATCGGGGGACGCAAAAAGCTGTTATGTGTGTCATAAGGAATCGGAAGAGAGGTTCAACTCAAAGTTGATGAGTCATATCGTCCCAGGCCCCCGGGAATGTATTTTTTGTCATAACCCGCACGGCGCGGAAAGGGAAGATACCGTCAAGAGGGGTGACAGATATTTGTGTGTTCCCTGCCATCAGGATATGGGGAAAAGGCTCAGGGTTGTCAGAAAAGGATTGCGCCGTCATCCTGAAGTCAACGAAGGCAGGTGCTCCACGTGTCATGATTCACACGCCTCGAACGATATAAGATTTTTGCGGAGCGATCCTATCTCTCTATGTATTGAATGTCACAAACGTCAAAGTGTCGCATGCCACCCCATAGGCGAAAAGGCCCTGGATCCCAGATCAAAAAAACCTATTGACTGCCTGACCTGTCATAATCCCATGGAGGCTGAATTCCCCATGATTATGCGGCTCGATGGGTCAAAACAATTATGCAATGAGTGCCACAAATATTAAAATGAAAAAGATTGCCGGATTATTCGTAATAATTTGCCTTCTCTCCAGTTTCTCTTGCATCTACAGGAAATCAGGCCTGAAAGAGGAATTCGAAGGACATCTTTCAGTAATACTGGAGCTGGCTTCCGGACCGGGTGAGGAAATTTCCATAAACATCGGTGAATTGAGGATTAAAGGGGATGCGCAGGAAACACCTGCCAGCTTTTCCATGAATGAGAAGGTTATGTTGAAGGGAACGCCCAGAAAGGTTTTATTGGGTGATTTTCCCCTTGAGCCCGGTCGATACACACAACTGGACATCTTGATCACTGAAGCATTTCTTTTTACTGATGGTCGTCTGGTGCCTGTTCAAATAAAGGATGGGAGTATTCCCCTTGAAACGGATATTGTGATGGGACCATGGGAGAAAAAGAGCTTTCATGCAAAAATGATATGCGGCGTCGAGGAGGAAGATAAAGACAAGGTCCCTGTCCTTAAAACATTTGTCAAACCAGACAGTAAGCAGGTCGAACTTAGAGGGCTAAAGGCATATGTCACTGACGAGGCCGGAAACAGCGTGTTGATATTTGACCGCTTGACCGGGTCCGCATTGGAGGTGGTGCCTGTGGGAGACAGCCCCAAAGGGATCGTTATCTCACCGGATGGAACAAATGTTTATATTGCCAATTCAGGTTCTGATACTATTTCGGTTTTGGATACAATGACAAAAGAGATCACGAATACTATCTTTTTAGGTCTGGGGGTAGGTCCCGAAGGATTGGCAATAACCCCGGACGGTAAGTTATTGATTTCAGCCAACAGTGTATCAAATAACATCAGCCTTATCGATACGGATACATACAGAATCATTAAACATATCTCTGTGGGAATGTCGCCATTAAGGGTGTCTGTAAGCCCATGGGGGGATTGGGCATTTGTTGCCAACAACCGCTCGGATGACCTTATGATAATTAGTCTTATAGCAAGACGGGTGGTGTCGAGTATCGCATTGAGATCCGGTCCGGTAGGCGTTAAATCAAGTTCCAGCGGGGATGAGATATTTGTCTGCTGTCATGATTCGGATATTATCCAGGTTATTGATAACAATCTGGAGGAGGTCGTCAACAGCCTGCCCGCCAACAGGGGCCCCATTGATATTGTGCTGGATAAGAGACGCGGAAGGATATATGTGGCCAATGCTGAATCAAACGATGTTAGTATTTCGATTGAATCCATGAATATGAGAGAGGCTTCCATACCAGTGGGTGAGTCCCCGAATGCACTTGCGCTGGATGACACCAGAAGACTGCTTTATGTGGTAAATCAGGGCGATGGAACCATATCGATAATAGATCTTGGAAAAGAGAGGATAGTGGATACAATAAAGGCCGGAACCAGACCATGGGGAATAGTGCTCGATAGATTTGGAATCGATTAGATAATTATCACTTAATAAGTAATTTTTAAAATAATAATGGAGTTGAACAAAAAAAAAATAAATCTGGTTATCATCACCTGTCTGGTGATCTTGTTACTCATTATTAAACAAACAGGATCTGAAGTAATCTATGAGAAAAATGAAAATCCTCATATGGTGAATACAAAGGAATTTGCCCCCATATGCAAGTCTTGCCATGAAGGAGATCCCCTTATACCGGAAGAGTCTTTTATTATTAACGAAGAATTATCAGAAATTTGTCAATCCTGTCATAAAAAGCTCCCCTACAGTTGCATGGAAGCGTCAACCCCTGCTAAGACCGCTTACCTTTTGGAGAAGATCCCGAACCTTGTCCTAAAAATTGTAAAGGGAAGCCTCATCTGCGATAGTTGCCACCTTGTACATGCCGGTAGTGGCAAGAGGATGAAACCGGAATATTTTATCTTTTTGAAACAGGCTGAAAGGATCAATCCACACCAGGCAGGGATTTTTTGTATCTTTTGCCATGAGAAAGAGCCCATAGACGAGGATGATCCTCTTAATCTCAAATTTGATGGCGACAGGGTCCTGATATGTACCCAGTGTCATGATAACAAACGTGTAAGGGCGGATAATCACCCTGTCAACAGAATTCCATCCGAAGGCAAGGGGGTGGAAGTGGATGAAAGATTTCCCCTTTATGAAGGAAAGATAACTTGTTTGACATGCCATGATATTCCTTGCAAGGGTGAAGAAACTACTCCTAAATTTTTAAGGGGAGGCCCTTATGAAAACAGGGTGGATGCTTGTCTCGTTTGCCATAAACAGGAAAGCTACAAAGCTGTTAATCCTCATGAGCAGATCGATGAGAACGGCCGCATAAGAAAGGATCGATGTCTCTATTGCCATTATATAGGGCCAGCATGAAAAAATCAGGCTTTCTTAGGAAAAACAGGGTGATTTTTTGCCTGTGCGCACTTCTTTTCTTGTCGCTGTTTCAAAAAAAATTATTATTTGCTGACAGGTCCGGGACGAAGGATTCTCCTCATTTCTTTTTTGAGAATAGAAAAGACGGGATCGGTCCCGATGAGTCTCAATGTGAAAAGTGTCATATTAAAATCCCTGAATCGAGAGGGGATGAGATGGCAAGCCTGAAGGAGGATTATGAAGAGGCGTGTTTTTCCTGCCATAAAGAGATCCCTCAAAGCTGCAGGATGATCATAAACCCAAAGATTTATAATATATTAAAGATACAGATGCCGGATTTCCCCTTGCCTGTTTTTCTGGAGAGGATAACCTGTGCGAGCTGCCACTGGACTCATAGGCTAAAAGGACGGGAATCCAGACCCTTTTCCTTGAGACAGGATTATTATGTATTTAAGAAACAGGCAGAAGATGTTGAACCCCATAAAACAGGGGTCTTTTGCTTTTTATGTCATGAAAAGGAGCCCAGGGAAAAGAACGGACCATTATATCTTAAATATGGCAACGATACGGTCAGACTTTGTAAGGAATGCCATAATAACAAGCGGGCAAGGGCAGATAACCATCCGGTAAATGTCGTTCCGTCAAAAGAAAAAAGCGCCAGGATTCCGGAAGATTTTCCTTTGACCGACGGCAAAATAACATGTGTGACATGCCACCGTCTTAAATGTCAGGGGGAGAAGATAAATCCTCTTTTTTTACGGGGAGGGCCATACAAAACCAGGATAGATGTGTGTTTTGTTTGTCACCTGAAGGAGGTATATAAAAAGGCAAATCCTCACATACAGTTAACCGAAGGCGGAGAGATCAGGGAAGACCTTTGCCTTTATTGTCATTCGGTGGACACGGACGAGAAGGGGGAAAAGAAGTTCGGCTTTAAATTCAATGCCCCGTTTCGTCAGTATTGCATAGGCTGCCATCCGGTCCAGATAAGCAAACATCCATTCGGAGCGCATCATACGGGACGCTATATTGAGTCAGTCTGGAATGGATTGTCCATGACACAGAGGACAAGGATATCACATGAACAATCATTCAAGATTACCCCTGTGAGCCTGTCAGGACAGCTCATGTGTGCTTCATGTCATAATCCCCACGATCCCAGGCCTGGCCCGAAATTAAGGATCAGCGATGTCAATGAGAGTTGCCGGCAGTGTCACTCCCTGCATTATGGAGGCGGGTCTTCAATCATGAGCTATAGCATGAGCCTTCAACCTGGAACTTCGGATATGACGCCCCGGGAAGAGGATGTTTTACCCTTCGGCTACCGGGCGTCATTAAGATTTTTCTGTATAGGCTGCCATCCCAATAAAGAGAAAAAGCATCCCTACGGCGTGGATCATAACGGAAAATTTATAAACAGCTTCTGGAGGTATATCCCTCGTGAGACAAGGATCAGGCTGTCCAAGCAAGAGACCTCCAAAATTATTCCCTTTACAACGAGTGGTCAGATCACATGTTTTACCTGTCATGACCCGCATGATGGCAGAAAAGGCAAAAAACTCCGTCTGGATGAAAGGGATTTGCTCTGTGCTTTATGTCATATCGATAGAAGCGTGATCATTGAATCATACAAGGAGCAAATGGAGCGGGAAATGGAGGAGCACGGAATGGAGCGGGAAATGGAGCAAGAAGAGGAAAAATAAACCTTCTTATTCAATTTGAGTATTTATTTGGATTATTCCATGTTGTATAGCATATTTTATGAGCTCTGTTTTGCGATGTATCTTTAATTTTTTCATAAGATTATTTCTATGGGCATCTACAGTTTTTATACTGGTATTAAGTAATTCGGATATTTCCCTGCTCGAGTAACCCTCCGCAATCAATTGTAAAATTTCTCTCTCTCTGCTTGTGAGACTGTTTTCGGATACTGGTTTTTCGGGCTTTTTCTTTTGTTGCATCAGCAGGTAGCCGTTAATGACCTTTTTTGAGATTGAAGGACTCAAATAAGAATCACCATTATAAACAGCCTTGATCGCTGAAATTAAATCAGAGGCAACGGATTCCTTGAGTAGATAGGCGGATACTCCGCAAGAGAATAATTCAAAGATATATTCCTGGTTATCATACATTGATAATATAATTATTTTTGTCTGCGGGAATTTATTTTTTATTCTCTTGCTCACTTCAATGCCATTAAGTTTAGGCATAGCTATATCCAATATCAGGATATCGGGCTTTCTGTCCTCGACCAGCTTTAATGTCTCGTGACCGTCCGATGCTTCACCGATTACCTCTATATCCAACTCTTTTTTAATTAGAGATTCAATCCCCTGACGAAGAATAGCGTGATCATCGGCCAAAGCGACTGTTATTGTGTGCTTTTGTTTATTTTTTTTCATTTTTTGCTCCTTAACTAACAGGTATATTCAAAGCAATCTTCGTGCCTTTACCATCTTCAGAGGTTATCTTAAAGTCGCCCCCGAAATTTTTTACCCTTTCCTGTATCCCCATAATTCCAAAACTGATTCCTCTTGTTTCAGGGTTAAAGGCCTTTTCTACAACAAATCCGCATCCGTTATCCTCGATATCTATGCATATTTTTTTATTTTCCCCTTTTATTAAAACTTTTGTTTCCGTCGTAACATCAATGTATTTTCTTTCTATGATTTTTAATACGCTTGTATTATAACATAATTGCTATTTATTTGTC
>JBLIRS010000103.1:0-10189 GCA_049472415.1 bacterium
CTTCGCCAGCAATTGAAAGCTATTCAGCAAGAATTAGGACACGTGGATGAAAAGACTGCAGAGATTGACGAACTGAAACAGAAGATCGATAGCGCAAAAATGCCTGAGGAGGTCGAAAAAGAGGCCACAAAGCAAATAATAAGGCTGGAAAGAATGCATCCTGAAGCAGCAGAGGCCGGAATGATCAGGAATTATCTCGAGTGGCTCGTTGATCTTCCCTGGAGCAAGCATACAAAAGACAACCTGGACATTCAGCAGGCATCGAAGGTTTTGGATGAAGATCACTACGATCTTGAAAAGGTAAAGGAAAGAATATTGGAGTACCTGAGTGTCAGAAAGTTGAAAAATAAAATGAAAGGGCCTATCCTTTGTTTTGTTGGCCCACCAGGCGTAGGAAAAACCTCTTTGGGAAAATCCATAGCAAGGGCTTTGGGCCGGAAGTTTGTACGAATCTCTCTGGGAGGTGTTCGGGATGAGGCCGAAATCAGGGGACATCGAAGAACATATATCGGATCTCTTCCCGGCAGGATTATTCAGGGCATCAAGCATGCCGGCACAAATAATCCCGTGTTCATGTTAGATGAGGTGGACAAAATAGGTGCAGATTTTAGAGGCGATCCCTCTGCTGCTCTTTTGGAAGTACTGGATCCGGAACAGAATTATGCCTTTTCGGATCATTATCTAGGCGTGCCTTTTGATTTATCAAATGTTATGTTCATTACAACAGCCAATCTTTTAGACCCAATTCTGCCGGCTTTTCGTGATCGTATGGAGATCTTGCTCATTTCAGGATATACAGAAATGGAAAAGCTAAAGATTGCGGAAAAATATCTTATCCCTAAACAACTGGAAGAAAACGGCCTCACATCAGAGAATCTGATTTTAAAGGAAGATGCCGTCCTGAAAGTCATCACAGAGTATACCAGAGAAGCAGGGGTAAGAAATCTGGAAAGGGAAATAGCCGCCATTTGCAGAAAAAGGGCCAGAAAGCTGGCAGAAGGCATGACCGAAGCTGTTACGGTTACACCACAAAATTTGTACGATTATCTTGGACTTTCCAGATTTAAAAGAGAAGAAGAGTACGAAGAAGATACTATCGGTGTAGCCACAGGCCTTGCATGGACAGAAGCAGGCGGGGATATTATACATATAGAGTCTACAACCATGAAGGGTAGGGGATCGTTGACCCTGACCGGTCACCTGGGTGATATTATGAAGGAATCCGCTCAGGCCGCTTTTAGTTATGCCAGGACAAAATGTGAAGAATGGGGAATTGGGGAAGAGAGTTATATAAACAGGGACATACATATACATGTGCCTGCGGGTGCAATACCTAAGGACGGGCCATCGGCCGGAGTGCCTATGGTAATATCACTTATATCTGTTTTAACAAACAGACCAATTCGCAGCGATGTGGCCATGACAGGAGAAATCACGTTGAGAGGACGAATCCTCCCGGTAGGTGGTTTAAAGGCTAAGGTGTTAGCTGCCAAACGTGCAGGAATAAGTACTGTTATTGTACCGGAAAAAAACAGAAGTGACATAGAAGATCTTCAGGAAGAGGTTACGTCAAAACTCAGTTTTGTTTTTACCAAAAACATCGACGAGGTCCTGAAAGAGGTATTCAGAGAGGACATTCTTGTCCATAATGACAAGATCGAACAAACAAAATCTAATTCCATGCAGGTTGAATATAGCCAGATATAAGCGCTTAAAAAATAATTTCGATTACCATCTTCCATTATTAACGGTAATCATAAAATAGAAGATTAGTGAGAAAGCTCTAATCAAATTATACAGAGAATAGTTTGATATGGCTCAAAGATTTATTTCAGCTTCACAATGGTTGCCCCCCATGATCCGGATTCAGGAGGCGCCAATTGAAAAGACCTTACGAGGGGAGAGCCTTTAAGTACATTATGGACTATTTGTCTCAGTCTTCCTGTACCTTTCCCGTGTATTATTCTAACCTCATTAAAACCCAATCTCTTGCATTCGTTAAGATAATCACCTAAAAGATCCTTTACTTCTTTTGGTTGAAATGTATGAAGATCCAGGGAGTCAGTTATAGGGTACTGGAATGGCTCCGGTTTCATAATAGGATTATTTATTAATAAGGGCCATAGTGATTAAAATTTCACCCCGCCAATCGGATGGGATCTGACCGGTTCCGGTTTTTTTTCCGGTTTATAAGAAATTGTCCCTTTTTGTGGGATAAAATCAAAAACCGTTTTCATTTTCGGATGACACCAGATGCAGGATTTAAAGACGTCTTCTGTCTTCAGGATTTCTATTCCCGATGGTGTTCTTAAATAACCAAGGTTTTGGTTGGAAGGATGGGGATCATGGCACCCCATGCACGTGAGATTTTCTGTTTGGCCACCGAAGGCACTGGCCTGCTCCGGCAGCTTGACCAGAAACGGTTTGATGCCAAAGGGGTGTTTGATGTTTGGATCAATTTCCCTTATTCCTTTCCCATAAGGCGGCATGGCATGGCATTTCATGCAGAGGGCGTCGATTTTATCCATTTTTTTGCCTGTATGTGGATTCATAATGGAATTATTAATCGGTTCCGGAAAAAGGGCCAGGTCTTTAGCGCTGTGAACCCCATGACACATGGCACAATCCTGATGGCCCTGCCCCGCGGTTGCTGAATTGGGAAAGCTTCCATAAAAAACAAGACTATTTAAAATAAAAGTGAGATATATGATAAGATGTAAAAATCTATACAAGTGAGAATCGGGAAAAAACATTTTGACAAATAATTCTCCAAGGTTTTAAAATGGCTTTCGCTCTACGAGTAATAATCTGAAAAAGATTTGATTTATAAAAAACTCGATTTAATCTATTATAACCAAAATTTCTTTTTATAGGTAGCCCCTGCAACAAAATTTAATTTTAATATGATTTTTCTTATTTTTCGTACTAGATCTCCCAAAAAAAAGCCGATATATTTTTATAGGGGATAAAGGTTTGTGGAAAGAGCAGATCAACAATCCATTATCCGTTTTCCATCCACATTAGGAGATAAGATTGACGAGATCTGTCTTAATGGGATAATATAAAGAACAGCTTGAAATTTTCGTTCTCAAAAAAGACGAACCGGAGGATTATTTATAGGGCTTAGTTGTCGAGGAAGCATTTTTTACTTTTTATTACAAGGAGGATCACACAGTGCATACACCTAAAGATATTGCAGAGGCTTACCTTTTAGAAAGCAGTATAGATATTCAGACAGCTAGATTAACCCACGTGAATGGCCTTTACAGTAGAACCATCCATTTTTCTCAAGAAGCAGTCGAAAAGATCACCAAGGCCTGTCTTGCAATTAAAAATATTTATACAAGAGATCATAAGACCTCAACACTCTTTATGGCTGTCTTTGGTTCTATGATCCCCGACTCCGATACAATTTATCAGGCAATGCTAAACTTGGAGAAACATGGGGCTAGGGCAAGATTCCCGCTTTATCAGAGAACGGACCTTCCTTTGTGGGTGCCCTCAAAGGTATATGGAGAGGATGAATCCAAAGAAGCATTGGGTCAGGCTGAATGTGTATTTGAAGCCCTCAAGCCATTTATAGGTCAGGAGCTAAATATTTAGGGAAAGGTTTTAATAATTGCTTCCACTTAAGGATGATATACCCTCGCAGCATTTCCCTTATGTAACAATTAGCCATATAGTTATTAAAATTTTAGTATTTTTTTTCATATGTCTTTGGGCAGAAATTCTCAAAATTTTTCGAATGCATTTAGTACGATTCCTTTTGAGATCACTCACCAGATTGATATTCCTCCTTCTGTCCCCTTTCCGGTGTTTTTTACCCTTTTTACATCCATGTTCCTTTACAGTGGTTTTATGCATATAGGAGGAAATATGCTTTATCTTTTGAAAAATGAATGATTTGGCATTGATAATAGGTGCAGGGATAGGAGGTCTGACCACCGGAGCGCTATTGGCCAAAAGGGGGTGGAAGGTCATAATCCTGGAACAATCCTCGAGGATTGGCGGATGCTGCGGAACTTTTTCCAGATCGGGATTTAAGTTTGATGTTGGGGCAACCCTTTTTCCGGATATTTTGTGGAGCGGGCTCGATCTGGTCTCGCGGGAACTGGGTCTGGATTTGGAAAGGATCCTTTTGGACCCCTTTTCCCAGATTTGCGTCCCCGGTCATAGAATTGGGCTTTTCAGGGACCCCGAGTTAATGAAGGAAGAATGGTCTCGTGAATTTCCTATGGAAAAAAATGCCATTAATGATTTTTTGGGTTACTTAAATAAAGTAGATACTCGGCTCAGATATTTAAAGGCCAGGAATGTTTCAGGCCAAATCTTCAGCAAAACAGAAGCCCTTGATAGAAGGGACTGGAATTGGCCTCTCAAGTTGTCTGCTTTCATGTATAAAAGAAAATCAGCCATGAAAGCCGTAGATCCTGTTTTAAAAGAAAGTAAAGCCTCTGTGGGTTTTGATCTTCAAACACTCTTTTGGGGGCAGACGGAATTAGTCAAATCCAGCCTTGCTTATGCAGCATCGGTTATTGAACTACATTTGTACGGAGGATTCTGTTTGAAGGGGGGGAGTGATTCCTTATGTAAGCTCCTTTCTCATTACATCCGTTCCAACGGCGGAGAAATAAGACTCGATTGTTTAGTTAATAAGGTTTTAATAGACAAACAGAAGGCCATAGGATTAGAATTAGACAAAGGCGAAGTGCTGGAGGGACGTTGTTACATAGCTAATACAACACCCTGGGGACTCTACGAAAAACTCTTGTTTCATGGCTTCAGTAAAAACCGTATTGTTTGGAAATTAAGAAAGGTACCCTATCCAAATTCCATATTTACAGTATTTTTGGGAGTTAAGGAAAGCTGCCTTCCATCTCAGATGGGGCATAAGGTATTTTTTCTCCCGAGCATGAACAACGGGAAAGAACAAACAGGCCCTTTATTTATAGCATTATCTCCGAGAGAGGATGCAGGAAGAGCCCCGGAGGGTTGCAGGGCCATGACAGTTTTTCTCCATACCTCCCCTCAAGGATGGAACAGGGGAGTTGGATATACTAAAAATAAAGAACAGACGCAGGAAAAGATTATTAATATCCTAAAGGGACTGATCCCCTTTCTTGACGAAGGTCTCTGTTATTGTGAGTCTGCAACACCTTTAACATATGAAAAATTTACAGCAAGGCCGGGCGGTATTGTTAATAGTGTGCCACAAACGGTGGATATAATAGGAAATAAGGCATTATCAAAATTTACATGTTACCAGGATCTGTTTTTAATTAATGATTGTACCTCCCCCGGATTGGGAGTTGAGGGTATATGTCAGGAAAGTCTGGACTTGACAGATAGTATCTGTAAAAGATATGAGTGATTTAAGGAAGTAAGATGGCCAAGGGTTATATCCTTATCGCAGATGATGAGAACAGGATACGTTCCTCTCTAGGGAGTATACTTAAAGACGAGGGTTATGAGGTCGGCATGGCTGAAGATGGCCTTGAGGCCCTTCAAAAAGTAGAAGAAGAAAATCCGGACCTTATATTGCTCGATATCTGGATGCCCGGTCTTGATGGTATGGAGGTGCTTCAGAAAATAAAAGATCAATGGTCAGATATACCCGTGATAATGATATCCGGCCATGGAAATATAGAAACAGCCGTAAAGGCTATAAAAATGGGGGCATATGATTTTATTGAAAAGCCTTTATCTCTGGAAAAAACAATACTTGCTGTCCAGCATGCCCTTGAGATCCAAAAATTGGCCAATGAGAATAGACGTCTCAGGCATAAAGACGAGAGCCGTTATCAAATTATAGGACAAAGTAAGGCTATTGAGGAGTTAAAACATCAAATCTCAATAGCGGCCCCAACTAATGGCTGGGTCCTAATTACGGGTGAAAATGGCACAGGGAAGGAACTGGTGGCAAGAGAGATTCATAATCGAAGCAGAAGGGTCGATAAGCCTTTGGTAGGGGTGAATTGCGCCGCTATTCCGGATGATTTGATAGAGAGCGAACTCTTTGGACATGAAAAGGGTGCTTTTACCGGTGCAATCTCACAAAGGAAAGGCAAATTTGAATTAGCTGACCAGGGTACTCTATTTCTTGATGAAGTGGGGGATATGAGTCTGAAGACTCAGGCTAAGGTTTTAAGGGCCCTTGAGGAAAAAAGTTTTCATCGGCTTGGCGGTACTAAGAATATATCGGTTGATGTCCGGGTGATTGCTGCCTCAAATAAAGATCTAAAAAAAGAGATGGAGGCAAGTCTCTTCAGGGAAGACCTTTATTACCGCTTACACGTAATACCGATTACCATAATCCCCTTGAGAGAGAGGAAAGAGGATATTCCTCTTATTGTAAAGCACTTCCTGAAGGTTTTCTCTTCGGAACTCGGACAACCTGTTAAAACAGTCACAAAAGAGGCGATGGAAATACTGTGTATTTATGATTGGCCGGGTAATGTGAGAGAGCTTAAGAATCTTATAGAGCGTTTGGTTATTATGGCACCCGGATCGCATATTACCCCAATGGACATACCGGAATCCTTTCGAAAGGAGCATCTTCAGCCATCTTTAAAGGAGGGCAAAAAGGAGTATGAACGATATCTCATTGAAAAAACCCTTAGGTCCTGTAACGGCAATATCTCTAAGGCTGCTAAGCAATTAAAGATAGAAAGAAGCCTGCTTCATCAGAAAATGAAGGCATTGGGTATATGATTATGGTTGTTCTTTAAATCATCTGTATAGCAAAAATGGCCATATTGCCACAACAATGAATAATCATAGGTGTAAGAAGGCTTCCTGAGAATTCGAAGGATAGTGTGAAAAGCAATCCGCCAACAAATTGTATAATTAAAAATATGGAAATAAAACCAAAGGCATGAACAGATGCAAAAAATATTGACACAATTAAAGCAGAGAGGGCAATATTTAATTTTGTCCTGAGTCCGTTATAAATGAGACCCGTAAATACCAGGTCCTCAACCATAGGCCCAAGAAAACACCCAATTAATATATAGGTAATAAGTCCTGATAAGGAATAATTTTGGGTATGGCGGAAAAACGAGAAAGGATTGACCCCAAAGAGATATAAACCCGCACCTATAAACGCAACGATCAAGCCAAAGCCAAGGCACCAGAAAAGACCATGTATAATCCCCTTTTTAAACCGTTTGGCTGAAAGCCCTAAGTGTTCAAAGCAATATCCCCATTTAAATATGAAGCCCAGGATTATGCCAAGGTCAGCTATTCTCTGGATAGCTGTAAAAAAAAGAGGCACTATTCGGACTCTTTTCATTGCTAACAGATATAAGAAAACACTTCCCGCCTCGAGACAAATAATAAAAAATAGGAGAATAAAGGCTTTACCTATTGGTATCGCTTGCCTGTCAGGTTGCGCTTTAAAGATAACTGACTCCATCCTGTCTCCCTTAATGCTATATAAGCTGTGGTTTTAAGATACCATTCCCTTTTTCCTTCCAGAATTTTCAAAAGGGGCTCCCTTGCTTCTTTGACCTCAAATTTCCCTAAACTTCGTGCAGCGTGATAAGCCACATTAGTATCGGGATCATTTAATAAACGTATAATAATATTAATGGCCTTTTTCTCATCGGAGAGTGTAAGAAAATCAATCCCCCATTTTCGGATAATAGGATCCGGATCATCAAGCATTTTTATAAAGTGTTCAGAAAAATGACCTGCCATTTCTTTGTCTTTTCCTATCCTTTCCCATAAGGCCATTATAGAAGTAATTTTATTGCCGGAGTCATTTCCTTCTATTGTATCTAATAAGTTTTCAGTGTCCAGAGAAATATTTTTCGGTACCATGAGATAACGAAAGCTAATAATAAGTAACAGGATAGAAAAAAATG
This sequence comes from bacterium, assembly GCA_049472415.1. Taxonomy (GTDB): domain Bacteria; phylum SZUA-182; class SZUA-182; order DTGQ01; family JAFGSM01; genus JBLIRM01. The sequence continues at coordinate 7,866 of JBLIRS010000103.1, forward strand.
CAAAAAAGGCATCCCTTGTTGATGATGACCTTTTAAAAAAAAGTCTGCAGATGAAGATTAGAAAAAAATAAATCAAAAAAATCCCCATAAATGGCCAGATATTAAAAAGGCTCAACCTTACAACCATTCTTAGAGGTGCGGCAGAATCCGTTCCAATATCGTATTGTTTCAGAATTTTTTTGGGATCTTTGAAAAAATTTTCTAAAGAAGTCTCTATGCGAAGACCATGTTTTTTACTTATTATAATCATGTTGCCGGTTTCTTTATCTTTTTTTATCACAGTGTCTGAAGGCGCATCTTCACCAATAAAAATGTCTCTCCATATAAAGATCCTTTTTAACTGTTCAAACTCCGTCTCATCGAAATCATTTGCATCTATTCTTAAAAATCTTTGAAGCCTCTGGTCGAAGGTCTTTATTACCCTGGCAGGATAAAGAGTATTGTGGTAATAAAAATCGCTTATTCTCCTTCCCCATGCAATCCTACCAAATAATCCATCCCTGATTCTGACAAAATCCCGGCCAGTTAAAGATGGTGCAATTAGAATTGAAACCATAATGATAGTGCCTAAAAATCCTGCTATGTAAGGCATTGTTTTTATAAAATTTGTTTTTTCTTTTTTATAAAATTTTGTAATTAGAAGAAGCGTATAAAGGACAAAGGGTACGATTAGAAGGAAGAGGCCGAACGCCCAAGACCCTGTTATGAATAAATTATATAATAATTTAAAAAAGGCCGGGACGAGATAAAATATAAAACCATAAAAACTGATCCATATTATAAAAAATATTAGTAGGTCAATTTCATGAAACAGTATGCATAGAAATCTCCATAAATCTTGTTTAAAGTTGAGTATAATCCAAAAAAATAAACTCCAGATAAAGGCATAACACAATCCTATGGAAAGCCCGAAAAAAAGCCCTCCTGCAAAATGAGTTTTCCATGATTTTATCTCTCTATCATAGTTTATACCAGGCACAGCAATGTAGTCATTTTCAACCATCCATTGCTGCTCTGCCAATAAGGTCTTGTTACTGTCCGCCACCAGAACCCATCCCATGATTTCACCGGAAATGAAACCGATGAATAAAGACAGCAAAATATATAAAAAAAGGGACCTCAGAGAGTCTGCCTTTTTTGTTGAGAGATGATAGCCTTCATTCATTATTCAAAAAATCATATTATTAAGATTGTTTTTTAATATTTAATATAAAAAAAGAATAAGGATCTTTAATTATAACACGTCAAATTAAATAGAAACAGATTCTTAAAGGATTTTTTAAAGGATGAATTCTATGTCTAAAAAAATTTCAACATCACATGCTTTAATAAATATATTTAAGAGGGCTACTAAAAGGGCCTTTCGATGCTATCCTGAACTATATGACAAGGATGTATCAGAGCATATTTGCTCTCAGATACTTACTGAATTTGTAAGAGCTGATAAATTTTTTTGGTTAAAGGACCAGAAAGGTTCCCATGTTATTGAAGTACCCGAGATGTGCCTGGAAGGTGATGTGATGTGTCGTGCAAAAAGCCTGGAAAAGGAAATGGCGGTTCAAGAATATATCGGAAACTTTTCCTTATTCATGGCAGGGCTTTTTCCAACAATCTCTCTGGGAACAAAAGGTAGTTTTATCTCCAAGAACAGAATGAAAGACCGGCTTTACATGGAACTTTATCTTAGGCTTCATCCTGCAAAAAAGGGTATGGACTATTATATAATACAAGGGGAAAGGGCCTATGAAAAGGCCTCAAGAATCTATAAAGGGCTTAATGACATCAAGTCATCACTTCTAAAAAAATTAGCTCTACGTTTTGAGGCATATGTTTGCCTAATGCAGACAATCCATGATTATCTTCTTTCTCCGAGCCTTAATCTGCTATGCGATATACAATAAATTAAGATTATTCACAGCATGATATAACTATCTCTATTTCGTTTTAGAAATTTTCTTTTTTTACAATAGCTTAATTGTTTAACACTTCAATCCCTTTCTTTTTTTTTATTTTTCCGCGCCTTATTTTCCAGGGTTACAATAATCACTCAAAAAAATAAGCAATTTAATAATGAAGTTATGAAAAAATTTTTCCGATTAAAAAGAAGAAAAGATATAACTGAGGAAAGGAGAGAATCCCAATGGAGAAAATAAGTATTGCCCGCCGGCGTCTGGAGAAAAAGAAGGCCGCCGTTTATGTAAAAAATAAACCAGATGATTTCCCATCAGAGAGAAGCTGGTCACCATCAGAGGCGAGCTATACACCTCCAGGGCCAAGCTATACACCTCCAGAGCCAAGCTATACACCTCCAATGACGAGCTGTG
>JBLIRS010000104.1:0-10133 GCA_049472415.1 bacterium
TTTATATTTGCCACTCATGACGCAAAGGTAATCCGGTATCTGCACCGGAAGATCTATCTGGAAGACGGTAAGGTGGTCAAGGATGAAATCATTGATAAAGGCCATCAAAAAGGAAAATCGAAATGATCGCCTTGAAGCTTGCATATCGTAACCTTGTGGGCGCAGGATTGAGGACGTGGCTGAATGCCATTGTCCTGTCTCTGGCCTTTGTTGTGATAATCTGGCACAAAGGGCTGCTGGACGGCTGGAACAGGCAGGCAAGACGGGATACCATCGATTGGGAGATCGGCGGAGGCCAGTACTGGCACCAGGGATACGATCCCTATGATCCCTTTACCATAGCCGATGGTCATGGGCCTTTACCTGAGGAGATGAGGGCTGAGATCGAAAATGGCGGCCTTACGCCTATTCTGATTTCACAGGCCGCCATATATCCGGGAGGACGGATGCAGAATATACTCATAAAGGGGATTGATCCGGAGCAGGGGATATTAAGCATACCTTCCGGAGAACTAAAAACAGACATAGAGGATATTCCCGCCATAATCGGCACACGCATGGCTTCAAATAATAAGCTCAATGTGGGGGACCTGGTGACCCTTCGGTGGCGTGACACCTATGGTACTTTTGACGCGGCTGAGGCGAAGATTGCAGGCATCTTCAAGACAAATGTGCCGGCCATAGATAATGCTCAGATGTGGATACCTTTGGAACGTCTTCGCAGAATGACGCAGATGCCGGGCGAGGCAACCATTGCCGTGGCGGATAAGGATGCCTGGATATCAAAAAACTTTCCCGGATGGATCTTTAAGGGGTATGATGTTTTGCTTGCCGAGCTCGATCAGATTATCAAACAAAAGAGCATTGGCGGGTCCGTCTTGTATATAATGCTTTTACTAATGGCTATGCTGGCAATCTTCGATACGCAGGTATTATCCATATTCCGGCGTCAAAAGGAGATCGGTACGGATATGGCCCTGGGCATGACGCGCGGGCAGGTGGTCAGGCTGTTCACCGTGGAAGGTGCCATGCATAGCATCCTGGCTGCAATCCTGGCGGCCGTTTATGGAATACCATTGCTCTGGCTTCAGTCAGTAAAAGGATTTTCTCTGCCCCAGGCAACGGATGATTACGGGCTTGCCATCGCGGAAAGGATACACCCTGTTTATAGCATAAGTTTGATACTTGGCACCATATTTCTTGTTTTCATTAGCGCCACAATAGTCAGCTATCTGCCTGCCAGAAAGATCGCGAAGATGAAACCAACGGATGCCATCAAGGGTAAGATACAATGATTCGGTTCCAACTATGATTCATTCACGGATTAGTAAAAATCAAGCGGTGCCTCCTGTTTTTTCAAATCACGCCATAGAGGGCATTTTGTTAGATCTTTAATAATACTTGTGTATAACTAACATTTCACAACATATTGATTTTTATTATATTTTATTTAAAACTGTTAGAAAATATCTTACAAAAACAAATCCTCATTTTTATCAGATCATTATTGACAAAAACCTGTAAGTCCCTTTGATTCTTATCTAAATAGCCATATAAAGCCTTCTGACTTTATTTAGGCACGCCATTTGTTTAATAAAAAAAATAGGAGATGAAAAATATTCTGATCAGAGTAAGGTTTAATTCGAGCATTCATTTCCTGAAAGAATGCCCCTATTAAGGGGATAAAAAAATATAGAAAGGAGGGATAAAAATGCCGCATATCTTTTTTGAGCGATTAGAACAAAGAAAGAATACTCAGTCCCTCATAGGCTTCGGCTCTGAATTTTTGGGCAACACGAACCTGTTTGGGGGAAGTCCATATTCATCCTATTACCCATCGGCCAACTCGTTAAGCACCTATGGGTCATATGGCCAGTATGAACTATCGGTCTTTAACCCATCATTTCAGCCTGTTTGTTTTTTAAAGCCGTTTCCAGTGTGCTATATACCGCCGCCATTGTTTGGGTTGGATTTTGTAGAGTTTACTAATCCTCAGGTCTACAACAATAATGTTTGGTCTTCACCTGTGACAAATTCTTTGTTCAATGGTTTTTCCCAGACTTATTTGTCAACACAAAACGGTTTAACTGCTCCGTTCTCAAGCGGCAATGTCTTCAATCCGGGTTTTGGCTCAAATCCTCTGAGTTCTCCGTTTTCAACCGGAAATTTTATGGCACCGTCATGGGGACAAGGCATATTGCCTTCCCCCGCATCAGATAACAGCATATTGCCTGTAACGGATATTAATCTGGACAGACTGAGTAAATTAGGGAAAATGCGTGAAAATTTGATCGCTTTATTCCGCAACAAAGGAATACTAAGCGACAAACAGGGTCAAAGGTTACTTTGTTCACCTTCTGACAGGGCTTAAGTTTAAGCACTAATTTTTAAAAAAAGGCTGATCACCCTATTCAGGGTAAGAATAACATTTGAGGTGTAATGATAAATATCTTTATTGTAACGATTTATTGTTACGATCCTTTGTGGGGTGATCAGCCCTACTTTAACGAGATGATTTTTCACATGCTATAAAAGTGGATTTGGAATGAATAGAACAATATGGATATAAACAAAAGGATCTAATTTATTAAAAAGAAAGGATTAAACAAATGGAGAATGGAACTGATAAACAAAAACAAAATATAAAGCCGGATAATTCCATTTATAGATATCCTTCTGCGCCTATTCCTGTTCAGATCTACCGTTTACACCAGCATAAGGAAGAACTCAGAAGAAGGAAACTAAAACCATCATGTGTCCAGTGGTTATGTTCAAACCAATGCCAGTTTAATTGTGGTCATTGTGATCTTTCAACCCTCAGGTCCCCGTTTGATGAATTAACAACCAAAGAGGTTATGGAAGCCCTGGACGCTCTGTCTTTTCTTGGATGTGAGGTTTTTACCGTCATAGGCGGAGACCCGTTTATAAGAAAGGACCTTTTTGACATCCTCAGTTATGCAAAAAGAAAGGGGATAAAGATTGCCTTGACCACACATAGCTGCAATATCGAGAATTTCCTTCATGAAATAGAACAGGCAGAGCTGGATTCAATCATGATAAGTATCGATGGTTACAGGGAGCATCACGACAGGGTCAGGGGAAAAGCCGGGGCTTATGAGAAATCATTACAATCAATCAAATCCTATTATGATATGGATATCCCCGCGATTGGGGTTTCAATGACGGTTACGGATGAAAATGTTCATGATATTCCTAAACTCATTGAAGATGTTTATACAAATGGTGGAAATAGGCTTCGGATTCAGCCGTCACTGTCAAGAAATGAATCAAAAAAACAGAACCGTCCCCTTTTTGTTAAAGAGGCATTAGGATATGTCTATGACGCACGGCTAAAGGGTTTTGATATTGAGGCAAGCAAAGGGTTTGGTTATCTCGGATATCTGGAGACCATGTTTCGCTCATCCAGTTTCTTCTGCGGATGTGGATGGGACACAATGACCATCATGATGAATGGAGATGTCATGGGTTGCCTGGCTTTTAATTCGCCTAACCATATTGAGGGTAATATTAAAAAAAATAATCTTCATGAGATCTGGTTTTCCAGGTTTGACCGGTTCAGGCGCGACATCCCCGGAGATGTACCTTTAAAATGCCAAAGTTGTAAGTATCTTCAGATATGCCGGGGCGGTTGTTGGTTGTTCCGGGTTTATGACCAGGACCCATGTTTCCTGAAACAGGCTGAAGAAGTAATAGCTGACAAACAAATTGACAGTCTCTCTTAAACTGAGCATGAGTTTTTGCCATTTATTAAGATAATCCGGAGATCCGCACAAAAAAAGAAACAGAAAGGAAGGGTTAAAACACAATGCAAACAATTCAGGAAAGAATTATCACAACACCAAGCATAAGCACCATCTTTGAGGTAACCCAAAGGTGCAATAACAATTGTCTTTATTGCTATAACGTCTGGAAGGGCAAAGAACCTTATCCCCAGGGAGAATTGGATACAGCAGGGGCAAAGGAGGTCCTCTTAAAAATAAGCAGGGAATGCTCTACCAAATATCTGGCTTTGAGCGGCGGCGAACCTCTCATGCGCAAAGACATAGTTGAATTGATTTCCTATGCCACATGGTTTGGTTTAATACCTAATTTAATTACCAATGGCACCTTATTGGACACTAAAATAATTAAGGATCTGATGAAGGCCGGAGTAGCATTATTCGAGCTGCCTCTTCTATCTTCAGAAAAATCTGTCCATGATGAGTTATGCCGAAATAAAAGCTTTGATTCAGTCATAGAATCCATTATCAATATCAAGGAGAACCACGGCACTGTGTATCTGGTATTTGTAGCAACCAAATTGAATATCCGTCATTTCGGGGAGACCTTAAAACTATGTACGGCACTAGGAGCGGACGGCATAATGTTTAACCGGGTAAATCCCGGAGGCGAAGCAATAAATCATATGGATAAGCTTTTGCCATCCTTGGATGAACTAAAAGAGGCCCTGGAGATAGCAGATCAATTTGTCCGTGAATATAAATTTAGCATCAGTTGCGGCATTACCATTCATCCATGCCTGATCGATACCGGACAATTTAAAAATCTTAGCTTCGGATATTGCAGTGCAGGCACAAACCGCTCTTATTATACCATTGATCCCATTGGCAATCTTCGTATCTGTAACCATACACCAAGTATTCTGGGGAATTTCCTTAAAGAGCCCTTTTCTCGATTGATATCAAGAAAAAGGACAGCCCCGTTTGTTAAGGCAAGGCCGAAATTTTGCGATCCCTGTTCCTATAGATTTACCTGTCAAGGTGGATGTAAGGCCTCGGCCCAGGCATGTTACGGTGACCTTTGTCAATTGGACCCATTTTTAGAAAAAAATATTAAGTATGCAAAGATCCCGGCAAATGAACCCGCTCTTGTCATTTAAAAGGGGCAAAACTAAAGGAGTTAAAACCCATGGAAACTCAACAAATTCAAAATACCTTTTCCGGGGGGCATCCCAACCCTGCCTATCCTGACATTGAAACGGAAAACTATCATCTGAGATTCCGTTTTGAATATGGCAATCTGGATGATGGGACAATTTGGATCAGGACACCCAGAAAAAGTCTATTCCAGATCGACTGGCTTACACTTCGGCTGTTACTTGAATTAAACGCAGGCATGCCCTTTATCCCCCTTTGCAAGAAATACAAGGTCAATCTTGATGAGATGAGGGGATTATTGATCAATATGAAAAAGGAGGGAGCGATCGTATCCCACAGGGAAGGTAAAATAACCCAGGCCACTCAGGAGGATGACATCCATATGGGTCCTTTTGTTTTCCTTTTTATCCTGCTTGCAGTCATTCAAATAGAATACTTTCAAAATATCGCAAGCACCTATCGTTTGCGTAACTGGCAAGAAACCCTGCTGATCGGGATTTTTTCCATAATACCCATCGTGCTTCATGAATTCGGACATTATTTAAGCTCAAAGCCTTATTTCCCGGCACGCCTTGGATTTACCTTTATATTGTTTTTCCCTGCAGTCTACATCGACACTCATTCAGCCTGGTGTCTGCCAAGAAATATCCGGTTGCTTATAAACTCTTCGGGTCTTTTGATGGACCTGGGCTTTAATACACTGCTTGTGATCCTGGTGATTTATTTTCCCTGGATGGAGTATTATGTTACTCCCTTACTCGTGCTTCAATACACACGGTGGAGCATTATTATGAATCCTTTAGTCAAAGGTGACGGATATTGGCTCCTCGCGGATTTTTCCAAGACCGTTAATTTACATAGAAAAGCAAAGGAATACTTCCGGAATAGACGTGTTCACTGGCTTTCATTATATGGACTTTTTTCCATTCTCTTTTCGGTTTTTTCAATTCTGGGATTGATATGGTTTATCCTGAACCTTTTTAGATTTGGGATTTTATTTAAATAGATTATTTATGTCCTAATCAACTATTGACATAAACATAAAAGGTCAACTTTTTACTAACCATTTGAGATAAAGGAGACACAAAATGAATTACGGATTTCTAAAGATACTATTAATCATATTGGGATCCATTGCCATCCTTGGATCTGCTTTTAAAATTTTAAGGGAATATGAAAGGGCTGTTGTATTCCGGCTGGGCAGGATGCTTTCCGCGAAAGGCCCCGGCTTGATCTTTCTAATCCCTCTCATTGACAGGATTAGAAAAATAGATATGAGAATTGTATCCATTGATGTACCTCGACAGGATATCATGACAAGGGACAATGTACCGGTCACTGTAGATGCAGTAGTATATTTCAATATCACGGACCCGGCACTGGCTGTTATCACTATTAAAGATATTTATCAATCAACCTTTCTTATTGCTCAGGCAACACTGCGCAATGTGCTTGGACAGATTGAACTGGATGATCTTTTAAGTCAGCAGTCAAAGATAAACCAGGAATTGGAAAAGATCATCTCTGTTCATACCAAACAATGGGGCATCAAGATTTCGATCGTTGAGATCAAAGAAGTTACATTGCCTGAAATGATGAAAAGGGCTATGGCCAAACAGGCAGAAACGGAAAGGGAACGCAGGGCCAGACTCATTGATGCCCAGGCAGAATATCAGGCATCCAAGACATTGTCAGAAGCCGGAAAGATCCTCTCCGACAATCCTCAAAGCTTACAGCTTCGTTATCTGCAAACCCTTAGGGATATCTCAACCAACAAAGGCTCAACCATCCTCTTTCCTCTGCCTATAGATCTTTTAGCCCCTTTTATGGACGGGGTAAAAAAGGTCTTTCATTCAGACCGTAACATCAAATCACAAGAATTAACAGAAAAATTAATGGAATCGGAAGAATTAATGAAATTGGAAAAATTAATAAAAAAGGAAGGGCCAAAAAACGGAGGAGAGGTAAAAGAAAAGGTCCTGCCTGCCGGGGAGCCAAATATTATTAAAGGCCCGGTCACTCAATATAAAAGTGATCTGCATAAGGGGAAATTGCAACCCCAGTATGTGCAATGGGCGATTACAAACCGGTGCCAGTTCCAATGCAGCCATTGTGAAACCGCTGCAGGACAAAACAATAATCATGAACTGACAACGAGTCAGGCCAAAGAGCTGGTTGATGATCTGGCTGAAATGAATTGTGAATTTTTGTCAATCACAGGCGGAGAGCCGATGCTTCGCAATGACCTTTTTGACATTATTCAATATGCAAAGACAAAGGGATTGAAGGTAGGTTTTACAACCAACGGACAGGCAACCGAAGAAAATCTCCCTGCGCTTTCTGAAGCAAAATTTGATTCTGTGGTTGTCACCATAGATGCATATGGCGAGTCACAAAACAGGATAAGAAATTCACATGATTCATATGAGCGTGGGATACAAACCATTAAATTTTTTCATGATAAGGGAATACCAAGGATTTGTATGTCTACAGTCCTCCTTGATGACAACATCAATGAGTTCCCCAGATTAACCGAAGATGTGTTTCGGGCAGGTGCAAACCTGATGCAAATCCAGCCGCGTATCTTCCAGGATGGCCGGCCTCTGCGTAACTCGCCTGAAATAGTCAAGGACGCGTTCCGTTTTATCCTGGAGGCACGAAGGAGGAGATTCCCGGTAGAGGCAGGAGAGCAATTCGGCTATTTAGGTCCTCTGGAGCCCCTGCTTCGTTCAAATACCTTTTTTTGTGGCAGCGGATGGAACACCTTTTGTGTAAATGCAAATGGAATGATACAAGGATGCCCGGCGCCTACAATCCCGGGTATTACAGAGGGAAATTGTTTAGAGGATTCCATTAAAAATATATGGCTAAACAAATTTCAATCATTCCGTAAAGAAATGCCTGATGATCTTGAGAATGGCTGCCACAAATGCTCACATCTGTCGTTATGCAGAGGCGGCTGTTGGCTATTCCGGGCACAGGGATTAAACCCTTGCTTCCTTCCTGAAGCAGAGCAGGTGTATCGGGAGATCTCCAATGTGGCGATGTATCCTCAAACCCACTAATGTGTTGGATTCGCAAAAATTTATTTCGTTGTTTCAGGGCATTTTTAAACAAAAAAATGCCCTGAAACTCTTTCACAGTAACTAATATCTGATCCCACTTAATCTCTTTCAAATAACTAAAGTGTTACGAATATTTAGAGTTGAAGTCATTTTGACCAACGCCGTATGTGGAGCTTATTTCATCTAATTGTAATTAAGCAATGTTCTAAATATAATATAAAAATAAAAACGAAAAGGTGTAAAAATGTCCTATTGATTAAAATCGGATTCACTACTTAATATATTTATAGACAAAAAGATTAACAAATGAGTTTTTACCAATGGCTTTTATTGCCGGCTATGCTGGCGATCTTAGATACGCAGGTATTATCCATTTTCCGCAGCTATCTGCCTGCCAGAAAGATCGAGAAGATGAAACCAACGGATGCCATCAAGGGTAAGATACAATGATCCGGTTCCTGTTGAAAGGCCTGCTGCGCGATCGGCACCGGAGCCTTTTCCCTGTATTGATCGTTACCATCGGAGTAATACTCACTGTGTTGGTCCATTGCTGGATAACAGGTGTCATAGGTGATGTGATTGATTATAATGCGAGGTTTTCAACAGGGCACGTGAAGGTTATGACAAGGGCATATGCCGAAAATATGGACCAGACACCCAACGATCTGGCATTGCTTAGAGCAAACGAGTTGCTTGATGATTTGCACAAAGCATTTCCCTCAATGATCTGGGTACAACGCACACGTTTTGGCGGACTTTTAGATGCGCCTGACGAAAGAGGAGAGACAAAGGCCCAGGGGCCGGTAATGGGCCTTGCCGTGGATCTGCTTTCCGGAAAAGGCGACGAGATTGACAGGCTGAATATCAGGAAGGCATTGATGCGTGGAAAATTACCGCAGATATCCGGTGAGATCCTCGTCAGTGACGAATTTGCTGCCAAATTGGCTGTGCGTCCCGGAGATGCCGTGACGCTTATAGGTTCAACCATGAACGGCAGTATGGCCATGCAGAATTTTGCCATAGCCGGCACCGTGCAATTCGGGGTAAGCGGTATGGATAGGGGCGCCATGATCGTAGATATTTCAGATGCCCAGCAGGCCCTGGATATGGAAGATGCCTCAGGTGAGATTCTGGGATTCTTCAGAGATGGTCTATACAATGATATGGAGGCGCAGGAGGTAGTAAAACAATTCTATGCCACATTCGGCAATTCAGGCAATCCAGGTGACGAGTTTGCCCCCATAATGCTGAGCCTGAAAGAACAGAACGACCTGGCAAGCATGTTTGATTATGTCTCCAGAATGATAGGTATCATCATCTTTGTCTTTGTGTTCGCGATGTGCATCGTGTTATGGAATGCGGGGTTGATTAACGGCTTGCGCCGCTATGGGGAGGTGGGGTTACGCCTGGCGATAGGAGAGGACAAGGGGGGTGTGTATAGATCATTGATCTATGAATCCGTGGCGATCGGGATTGCGGGGTCCGTGTGCGGCACCCTTATCGGATTGGGATTCGCGTATATTTTACAGACAAAGGGTATTGATATCGGTTCTATGATGAAGAGCGCGACCATGATGATGCCTAATGTCTTTCGTGCGCATATCACCTCAAGGGCTTATTATATCGGATTTATCCCCGGATTGTTTTCCACGGTATTGGGCACGATGCTTTCCGGTATCGGGATCTATAGAAGGAAAACCGCTCAGTTGTTTAAAGAGCTTGAGGTATGAAGACAAAAGATGGCATTCCATATAATATTTTTTTATTAAATTATACGAGTTGCGCAATTATCTGTTTCTGATACTTTCTTATAAAACCGGACTTACAAAAACATAATGCACCCCGCAGGTTGCTGCGGGGTGCATTATGTTTTTCTTGTTAGGATATCTTTTCGAAATAGTTTATTTCTTGAAAATACACCCTTCTTTTTCCCAGTGCACTAAGTATTTCATGGTGAAACGGTGAATGAAACCTTACGCGTGTTATTGGCTTCGTTTGATTCAGATATTGTTCCATTAGCATCGGCTTTGACAGTTGTAAGATAATTCTGAGCAACCCCCAGCACCAACTTCCTCTGCACTGTATAAGATGCTCCCGGTTGCAGGCCGGGTATGCTATAACTGGGCGGATATGTCTCCCCTCCCACTTTGAACGACAGGCTTGAAGCCCC
>JBLIRS010000105.1:0-10131 GCA_049472415.1 bacterium
GGCTCCAATGGTGGGAGAAGAGGTTGCAATAGGAACTGGAACCGTTAAGCTTGAAAACGCATACAATAGAATGATAGACGACCTAACAGAACAGGCAAAAACAACCGGCATTGCAGAAGACGTCAAGGCAATAGAAAAGGCAAAAAAAAGTCTGGTAAAGGTTTCTCTTCAAGGCAATACTATACCTTATCAGGTCATGGGCCACTTTGGAGCAAGCAAAGTGCTTTTAAAGCCCGCTTCAAAGGGAACAGGGGTTATTGCCGGAGGTCCCGTGCGAGCTATTGTTGATGCTGCGGGGATAAAAGATATACTAACAAAATCCATAGGCTCCAACAATCCGCACAATGTTATAAAAGCCACTATGAATGGCCTATTACAAATGAAAAGTCCTGAAGATATTGCAAGAAATCGCGGTCTTGCTGCTAGCTCCAATGAGTGAAAGGAATTAAGATGGCTAAAAGTCTTAAAATAACCCTTATAAAAAGCCCTCACGGCAGGTTACCAAAACAGTGGCAGGTACTCGATGCTTTAGGACTAAGAAAAACAATGCGGACTGTTTATAAACCGGACAACCCCCAGACATGGGGTATGGTTAAAAAGATACCTCATCTGATCAAAGTCGAGGAAGAAAAGGAATAGAATGCTTAACAATCTACGTGCAAATGAAGGATCCAGAAAGAAAAGAAAAAGGATAGGAAGGGGCTCCGGGTCGGGACATGGAGGAACTTCATGCAGAGGCCATAAGGGTCAAAATGCTCGCTCAGGTGGCGGCAAAGGCCCCGGTTTTGAGGGAGGTCAGATGCCTTTACAAAGAAGGCTGCCCAAAAGAGGATTCACAAATATTTTTAAAAAGGAATATACCATTGTTCACCTCAAAGACCTTAATAAGTTTGAAGCAAATCTTGAGGTAACCCCGGAAGTCCTTAAACAAAATGGCATCATAAAAAAAAGTGCTCTATTAATCAAGGTCCTCTCAGACGGAAACATTGAAATTCCTTTGACATTAAAGGCACATAAGTTTTCACAGGAGGCGAAAAAAAAGATAGAAGCAATCGGAGGAAAGGCTGAGGTGATAGGCCTTGATTGACACCTTTCAAAATATAATAAAAATCCCGGAGCTTAAGAAAAGAATTCTTGTAACCTTCGCGCTTCTCGCTGTCTTTAGGATAGGTGCGCATATCCCGACACCGGGAGTAAATGGTGCCGCTCTTGCGGCATTTTTCGCACAAGCAAAGGGAACTCTCCTTGGTTTTTTTGATTTGTTTTCAGGAGGGGCCCTATCAAGACTGACGGTATTTGCCCTGGGCATCATGCCTTATATTGATGCTGCCATCATCCTGGAACTATTAACCGTTGTTATACCTCACCTTGAAAAGCTCTCAAAAGAAGGAGAAGAAGGAAGGAAAAAGATCACCCAGTACACCAGATACGGAACGATTCTCATCGCCGTTATCCAGTCTCTAGGGATAAGCTTCGGATTGGAGACAATGAAAAGCCCGACAGGTGTGGCGATTGTTCCTAATCCCGGTTGGGCATTCCGGCTAATGACAGTTATAACTTTAACTGCAGGCACCGTATTTCTCATGTGGCTTGGAGAACAGATTTCCGAGCGGGGTATTGGTAACGGTATATCTCTCCTTATCTTTGCAGGCATCATCGTCCGGGGGCCGGGCGCTGTTATCAATACGGTACGCCTGTTAAAGACCGGAGAGCTTCCGATATTCCTATTGGCTTTACTTTTGGTGTTTATGGCTTTTGTTTGCGCTTTTATAGTCTTTGTGGAGTCAGGAGAGAGAAAGATACCCGTTCAGTATGCCAAAAGGGTGGTCGGCAGGCGAATATATGGCGGACAGAGTACTTACATACCTCTTCGAGTCAATACAGCGGGAGTAATTCCTATAATATTCGCTGCTTCCATTATTATGTTCCCGGCTACAATCGCTAGATTTATCAATCATCCATGGATGGCAGCAATAGCTGAATGGCTTTCCCCGGGGGCCATTTTGAATACGCTTTTGTATATAATTATGATTGTATTCTTCTGTTTCTTTTATACGGCCATTATCTTTAATCCGGTAGATCTGGCAGATAATATGAAAAAATATGGTGGATTTATTCCTGGAATCAGGCCTGGCAAAAACACCTCGGAATATATAGACAAGATTTTAACAAGGATTACTTTTGGAGGTGCTATTTACCTTTCTCTCATATCTATTTTGCCTACATATATGATAAAAATCTTCAATGTGCCGTTCTATTTTGGAGGTATTACGCTGTTGATTGTCATTGAAGTCGGCCTTGACACTGTGCGTCAGGTTGAATCCCATCTCCTTATGCGAAATTATGAAGGATTCATGAAAAAAAGAAGTAAGAAAAAAACAAAGATGTAATCACTAAAGAGGAAAACAACGGCGAAAATGAAAAGGTTGATTTTTTTAGGTGCTCCGGGAGCAGGTAAAGGGACTCAGGCCCAACGGTTGGGCGAAACATATACTATCCCTCAGATTTCAACGGGAGACATCCTCAGACAAGCTGTTAAGGATAAAACCCCTCTGGGGCAGAAGGCCTATTCATATATGGAAAGAGGCAAATTGGTTCCGGATGACGTTGTTATCGCAATCATAGAAGAAAGGCTAAAGGAGCCAGACTGTCAAAAAGGATTTATTCTTGATGGATTTCCAAGGACAGTTCCACAGGCTGAAGCATTAGATCAGGTTTTAAGCCAGGCAGAAATGGCTATTGACAATGTTATATATTTTAAAGTCCCTCAAGAGGATCTTGTCAAAAGACTTTCCGGCAGAAGGGTTTGTCGTTTATGCGGGGTGAATTACAATATATATTTTAACCCCCCCGCTAAAGATGGTGTCTGCCAAAAATGCGGTGGCGAATTATATCAAAGGGTCGATGACCAAGAAGAAACAATAAGAAATCGCTTAAAGATTTACCAGGAACAGACAGAACCTTTGATTGGATTTTATAAGAACAAGAATAGTTTGATTAGTATTGATGGTTCAGGCCCAATGGATTTTATATTTGACAGTTTGCTCCAGGCACTCAAGGGAAAAGGGAAGGATGATCATACTAAAGTCGCCGCAGGAGATTGAAAAGCTCAGAATCAGCGGGAGATTGGTCGGTGAGGCTTTAAACTATATATCAAAAATGGTAAGACCGGGCATAACCACAATGGAATTAAATGAGGAGGCTGAACATTATCTTCTTTCAAGGGGTGCGAAGCTGGCATTCAAAGGATACAAAAGAGGCCACAATGAGCCGCCTTTTCCTGCCGGCCTCTGTACGTCAATCAATGAAGAGATTGTTCATGGCATCCCTTCTTTGAAAAGAAAGCTTTATGAAGGGGACATCATAAGTCTGGATCTTGGAGCTGCCGTTGACGGATATTATGGAGATGCCGCCATAACTGTCCCGGTCGGAGATATCTCCGAAAATGCAAAAAAATTGATAGCCGTTACTCGAGAATCTTTGGGACTGGCTATTGAAAAGGCTGTGTCAGGGAACAGGCTTCAGGACATATCCTATGCAATACAGTCATATGTTGAAAAGAATGGATTCTCTGTGGTAAAAGATTTTGTAGGACACGGCATAGGGAGGTCACCCCATGAGGACCCCCAGGTTCCAAATTTTGGAAAACCCGGGAGAGGGAAAAGATTGAAGCCGGGGATGGTACTTGCTATTGAGCCCATGGTCAATATGGGAAGTCATGAGGTCATGATCCTTGAAGACCATTGGACCGCAGTAACATCGGACAGAAATCTTTCAGCTCATTTTGAACATACAGTGGCCATAACCCAGAACGGACCGGAAATCTTAACTAAAACAAACAATAATTAGAAGGATTATTGATGCCCAAAGAAGATGCCATAGAGGTAGAAGGCACGGTCATTGAACCGCTGCCCAATGCAATGTTTAAAGTTGAGCTTGACAATGGGCATAAGGTGTTAGCACATATTTCAGGTAAAATGCGTAAAAATTTTATACGCATTCTCCGTGGTGACCGTGTTCTGGTGGAATTGTCCACTTATGATTTGACAAAAGGAAGAATTGTCTATCGATTTAAATAAGATATATAATGAATATGTCTTTTATATGCGAGGTTTTTTAAATGAAGGTTAGGGCTTCAGTAAAAAGAATGTGTAAAAAATGTAAGATTATCAAGCGTCGAGGTGTTGTTCGGGTTATCTGTCAGGATCCCAGACACAAACAAAGACAGGGATAGATCTAAGAAAGGGGTAATAATTTGGCACGTATTGCCGGCGTGGATTTGCCTAAAAATAAAAGGATAGAAATCGGGTTAACTTATATTTATGGCCTTGGCAGAATAAGAGCTAATAAGATCCTTCAGAAAGCGGGAGTAGATAAGGATATAAAGGTCTCTAAACTGACAGAGGAAGAGATAAACCGCATCAGGGAACAAGTGGAAGAGCTCAAGGTCGAAGGAGACTTGCGTCGTGAAATTTCCATGAATATCAAACGATTAATGGATATCGGCTGCTATCGTGGATTCAGGCACAGACGGTCTTTGCCTGCCCGAGGTCAGAGGACACATACCAATGCCCGTACCAGAAAGGGACCAAGAAGGGCTACGGTAGGAACCCGAAAAAAAATGTCTAAGAAATAAAAATCGATCTTTTTTATGTGATCTTTTTTATATAAAAAAATAACTATAATTTTTTAATATAAAATTCTTCAAGATACTTTTATTTAAGGAGGTTTAAGATGCCCAACCCACGACGAAAAGGGGGCAAAAAGAAGGAGAAAAAAAATATTCCTGTGGGAGTAGCTCACATCCAGTCAACATTTAATAATACCATAGTAACCATTAGCTCCCTGGAAGGCGAAGTCATCTGCTGGTCCAGTTCCGGAAGTTCCGGATTTAAAGGTTCCAGGAAAAGCACACCTTTTGCTGCACAAATGGCGGCTGAAGCTGCCGGGAAAAAGGCGGTGGAGTTCGGAATGCGGCAGGTGGAAGTTGCTGTCAAAGGACCAGGAGCTGGTCGTGAAGCTGCCATAAGAGCCTTACAAGCGGTAGGGCTTGAAATTACAGCAATTAAGGACGCAACTCCAATCCCTCATAACGGGTGTAGACCACCAAAGCGACGAAGGGTTTAAGCAAAGGAGGATAAATGGCGAGATATAGAGAATCTTCATGCCGACTTTGCCGAAGAGAGGGCGAAAAGCTTTTTCTTAAGGGAGATCGGTGTTTTAAAGATAAATGTTCCATTGAAAGAAGAAATTTTCCACCCGGACAACATGGCCAAAGACGTCAGAAATTTTCTGACTATGGTATGCAGTTACGGGAAAAACAAAAGGTAAAAAGGATGTATGGACTCCTGGAAAAACAATTCCGTAACTACTTTAAAAAGGTAGAACGACAAAAAGGCATCACTGGCGAAAATTTACTTATAAAATTGGAGATGCGAGTGGATAATCTGGTTTATCGCCTGGGATTCGCTTGTTCAAGAAACCAGGCCAGACTTCTTGTTACACAAGGTCATTTTCTTGTAAATGGGAGGAAGGTTAACATCCCTTCATTCTTAGCTAAGCCATCGGATGTTATAGAGGTGAAGGAAAAAAGCCGGAAGATGACAATTATACAAGAATCGATGGAATCCGCCATTCAACGTGGCATTCCAAACTGGTTAGAACTGGATGCGGAAAACTTCCGCGGTATTATAAAGGCATTACCGAGCAGGGAAGAAATCACTCATCCGATTCAAGAACAAATGATAGTAGAGTTATATTCTAAATAAAGATCTGTTTTTTTAACGCCTATGGAGGGCCCATTTTAATGTCTTACACAGGTCTACAAAAACCTAAAAAAATTGAAGCTGATCCAAATACTTTGACTGACACCTATGGTGAATTTGTTGTGGAACCGTTTGAAAGAGGATTTGGTGTCACTATAGGTAATTCTTTAAGAAGGATCCTTTTATCGGGGCTTGAAGGAGCGGCCGTGACTTCAGTCAAGATTGATGGAGCCTTGCATGAATTTTCAACCATCACTGGCGTTGTGGAAGATGTAACTGAGATAATTCTAAATGTTAAAAAACTACTTTTAAAACTGCACGGCGATGAACCCAGAATCGTCAGGATAGATAAAGAAGGACCCTGCAAGGTCAATGCCTCTGATATTATATGCGAATCACACGTGGAGATCCTCAATCCGGAAAATCCTATAGCTGAATTAGATAAGGATGGAAAACTAAGAATGGAAATGGAAGTAAAAAAGGGGATCGGTTATGTCCCGGCCCAATTGAACAAGTCAGAGGATAAGGAAATCGGTGTCATACCCATTGATTCTCTATTTTCTCCTATCCTAAAGACCAATTTCAGCGTAGAGCATACAAGGGTTGGACAGGCCACTGACTTTGAAAAGATAATTATTCAGATATGGACGGACGGCAGCATCAATCCCGGTGATGCACTGGCCCATGCGGCAAGGATTCTTCAGGATTATTGTTCGATATTTGTCAGTACCTCTGATGAGGTTCCTGTTGACGAGTTGGAAGCACCCCAGCCCATGGAAGATGTACCTGTATTTAATGAAAACCTTAAAAAAACAATAGAAGAGCTTGATATACCCCTGAGGGCTGCCAATTGTCTGAAAAATGCTGATATCAGAACCGTGGCTGAGCTTGTTCAAAGGACTGAAGGGGAAATAATGCAAATCAAGAATTTTGGACGAAAATCCCTGAATTCTCTCAAAGGTATTTTGGCTGATATGGGGCTTCATCTTGGCTTGGATATAAAAAGCCTTCCCGCAGAAGCCCAAAAAATGATCGAGGAAAGAAATCAGATTGTGAGAGAAACAGACTATCTTCAATCCGAAGATGAAGAGGATTTATCGGAACCGGAAGTTGATGATTAATATATAAGATATAAGGCGATATTGAGAAGGCAACTCATACATTGATTATAATCCAAAGCAGGAAAAGATCGAGGTTCTTTAAAAGATGCGACACAAAGTAAACGGAAGAAAATTCGATAGAAATACCGGGGCGAGAAAGGCCCTTTTTCGAAATCTGATCACTCAGTTTTTCAAGCATGACAGGATTGTGACCACAGAACCAAAAGCCAAGGAGGTCAGAAGGCTAGCAGAAAAATTGATTACAAAGGCAAAAAAGGAAGATCTCCACGCAAGGCGTCAGGTTCTAAAAGTGGTTAATGACAAGGGAGCTGTAAAAAGACTTTTTGATGTTATTTTAGCTAAGGTTTCCAATCGTAATACAGGTGGATATACCCGTATCATAAAAATAGGTAACCGCAAAGGTGATGATGCGCCTATGGCTTTATTGGAAATATTGGAGCCGGGCTCAGGCCAGGCAAAGCCAAAAAAGGGGTTGAAAAAAAAGGGAGCCAAGGGCAAGGCTAAAAAGGAAAAGGCCAAAGAAAAGGCTAAAGGAAAACCCGCTATTCCCAAAAAGGCTGTAACCGAGACAAAAAAACCCATCACTGAAGAGTTGGAGCCCACATCGGAGATTGAAGAAAGCCCCATTGAAGAATCACCATCCGAGGAGGTATCTCAAGAGACAATTACAGAAACACCTGAAGCCAAAGAGCCTCAGGAGCCGCCCGTTGCAAAGGAAGAAATGGCGGATGATTCCCAATCAACCGAAGAGACAGGGTCCGACACTGAAACTGAGACCAAAGCCGAAGCTGAGGCTGAGGAAAAGCCTGAGGAAGAGAAAAAGGAAGATTCCTGAAAAAATTATAATTAATTTAATAAAACGGTCCTTTTAAAGGGGATAAGATCTTTCAAAAGAAAATCTTATCCCCTTTTTTATCTTAACATATATTGAAATATTGAAGCTCAGTTCAAAACATGTCTGAAGATATTCTGTGTATTGAAAATCTTGGCCTGGATTTTAAAGTAAAAACAGAGGCAAATGTTGTACTCGACAACCTGAATCTCGTCCAGAAAAAGGGGGAATGGCTTGCCCTTATCGGACAGAGCGGGGCAGGCAAAACAAGCTTGGGGATGATCATTAAAGGTCTTATCAATCCCACCCGGGGCAGGATCAGGATGTATTCAGATTCCACTGAAGAAGACCTCGGGGAAAGAAAAAGCAAAATCGGATTTCTTTTCTCAAATCCCAGGGACCAGATCTGCTCTTTAACGGTTCAGGGAGATATCGCCTTTGGACTCTTTCATCTGGGCCTGTCAAGAAAGGAAATCAAAAAAAGGACAGAAGAGGCTTTGAATATACTGGGCATTAGTCATCTTGCCAATCGATCCACCCACAGCATTTCAGGCGGAGAACAGCAAAAAGTAGCCCTTGCGGGTCTTATCGCCCTTAAGCCGGAATATATCATTTTAGATGAACCTGCCACCTTTCTGAGCCCGAATGAGAGGGATGAACTTTTACATATCCTTAAAGACCTTCATAGCTCAGGTATTAACATACTCTACATTTCTTCCTCCTGGGAGGAGATATTCATAGCCGATAAGGTAGCAGTTCTTCATAAAGGCCGCATCTACTACATTGAATCACCCGACAGGCTTCTTCAGGATGAAGAGATCCTGAAGCTTACCGGGCACTGCACCCCGGAGATATATAAATTGATCAAAGAACTAAAAAAGCATGGACTATCCCTGTCTGAGCATGAGCAAGATATCGATCAGGTCCTCAATAGCCTTATTAAAATACTAAAAGGGAAAAGGGAATGAAAACCATCTCATTTGAAAATGTATCCTTTAGTTATAATAGAGATACAAAGCCAAAGGATCAATGTCTTAGAGACATTTCTTTCTCTATTAAAGATCAAAACGTTTTAGGCGTATTCGGACCGAGTGGGTCCGGCAAGACAACCCTGATTTTTCTCTTCTGCGGCCTTCTAAAGCCGGATCATGGGAGGATACTAATAGACGGGGAAAATCCCTGGGAACAAAAGGATGCCTGGGAAAAGCTGATGAGCAGGATGGGAGCGGCATTTCAGTTTCCTGAAGACATGTTTTTCCAGGAATCAGTTTCAGAGGAATTTATTGAAATATTAGAGAAAAAAGGCCTATCAGGAGAAGATGCCGAACAAACGGCAATCAAGGCAATAGAATGGACAGGCATGGATCCCGGCTCCATCTGGCACCGGCATACCATGCGTCTTAGTTATGGTCAATTGAGGCTGTTGAGTCTTGCCCTTGTTTGGGCGCAGGACTGGGACCTTCTTATCCTGGATGAGCCAACGGTCGGGCTGGATTGCCTGTCGAAAGAAAAAATACTAAAGGGCCTTATTTCCCGCTGCCGTCAACCGGGAAAATTGGGCATAATCACAAGTCATGACACCCCTACCCTGCTACCTCTTGTTGATCATGCCATAATTCTCAATAAAGGGGAAATAGCCATTTATGACTCCCGTGAAGGAATTCTCCGGAAATGGGAGGACATTTCCTCTCTAAATCTTTCCATACCGGCATTAGCTGAGCTTTCAATCAAGCTGAAAAAAGCCGGCCTGCCCATAAATCAAATTTGGCAGAATCAAAGCCAAGCCGTTAAGGATATCCTTGATATGATGCTCTGAGGGTGATATTGCTTTTGTTGAAGCGAAAGACGTAGAGATTCTTTCAATCTAATAGAATCTTAATTAGTATTATTCAAAATAATCATGTATAATAAAATATAAGGAATTGAAAATGAAAAATGAAAAAAGGTAGTGTCAAGTTTTTTGTGTAAATTTTTCATTCACCAGCTTTTTAAGAGAGGGCAGATTATAGCGCACTTTTCCTATTGGGTTTGACCTCCAATGGAGTTCCATTTTTAAGCTTATAAAAGCAAGGAGTTTATAGCAGGCATTTTCTCCGGCTACAATCTCCATGGGCTTTGTTCTTCGTTTGTATTCCTTATTAAGTCTTTCAATGATATTACTCGATCTCAGAGAAATCCATTCCTCATCCGGAAAGGCAAAAAAGGCCAAACAGGACTCTATGGATCTGTCAAGGCATTTGACAGCAGAGGGCACATCCTTTTCCCATTTTTTCTTGAATTCAGCAAACAGTTCTAATGCCTTCTTTTTAGAGGAAGCATAAAAGATGGAGCGCATATCATCAGCCACAGATTTTTTTAGTTTTTTGGGCACTTTGGCCAGGACATTTCGGGAAACATGGACCTGGCAGCGCTG
>JBLIRS010000106.1:0-10013 GCA_049472415.1 bacterium
ATAAGATATTCGGTATTGAGAGGGAGCCCGGACTTGTAAATGTTCTTCTTGGGAATTGTACATGGAAAAAGGCTGTGCGAGATGTTGCAGATATCCTTTTAGGAAATCTCAGTATCAAAAACGCCATTAGTATGCCTGGTTTGGATAATTTACACATAATGACCTGCGGAGTTCCCACAATACAATCTGTGGAGATCCTGCACTCGGATCATATGGATAACCTGTTGAATCAGTTGAAAACACATTATGATTACATCATCTTTGATTCCACTCCCATCATTCCTGTCAGCGATGCCATCTCTTTAAGCTCAAAGGTGGACGGAACTATTATTGTATACAGGGTAGGAAATGTCAGTCAGATGCTCCTGAAGCGCGCCAAAGTCCAGTTGGAATACGTGAAGGCAAATGTTCTGGGAATCATCTTTAATGGCTTGAAGCAGGATGCTCTTAAAGAAATTTATACATCCGGTTACAAAATTTATCAATATTACGAAGAAAAAAATAGCTAAAATAAAACATTTCCAATGATCCATGAATTCAGGATTTCAAGCTCTTATCAGCTCCTTTTTTTATTCATCTTCATCATTCTGCTGCTGAGCACTTCATTTTTTATTTCCCAGCTAAGGCCTACCATGGCCATAGGTGTCGCGATAGCTATTTCCCTGTTTTTTATTTCCTTTTTGGACACCAACTTGGCCCTTTATATCCTCATCTTTTCCATGCTTCTCTCCCCCGAGTTTGGTCAAAGGACCGTTTCAGGGCAGGGTATAACACTCCGGATAGAGGATTTCATCTTGATAATAGTAGCCTTTGCCTGGCTGGCAAAAAATGCCTATTACAAGGAATTGAATGAGTTAGGCCTTCTGAGAAAAACCCCTCTCAATCCATATATCATAGGCTATATCGTGGTATGTGTTTTCTCGACAGGTATGGGAATGATCGCCGGCAGGGTGGACATGAAGACCGGTTTTCTCTTTGTATTAAAATATTTTGAATATATTATTGTATATTTTATTCTGGTAAATCACCTTCATGATAAAAAACAGATTCGTGACTATACGATTCTCCTCCTCTTGACCTGCTTTATAGTATGTATTGTGGCTGTCTCACAAATTCCCAAGGGGGTCCGCATTACAGCCCCGTTTGAAGGGATGCATGGGGAGCCCAATACGTTGGGAGGATATATGGTCCTTATGCTTTCTTTATGCATCGGACTTTTTTTTATGATAGATTCAATTAACAGGAAGGTTTGGCTGGGGATTTTTTCCATAATCATCACTGTTGTCATTTTATATACGCTTTCGAGGAGTTCCTGGCTGGCGGCTTTGTCTATTGCCCCTTTCTTTATTTTTTTTCTGAAGGGTAAAAAACGAATATCAGCCATTTTCATTACTATGGTGGCAGCATTCATTTTTGTCTTTTTTGCGCCGGACAGTGTCAGAAGCAGGGTTTCAAACACATTCGTCAACAAGAAGATTGGCTGGCAACAACAAAACATATTGGGCCGGCCGGTGGATCAATCAACATCAGCAAGATTATCGGATTGGAAGAAAGGTTTAAGTGATTGGGTGGAAAATCATTTTGTCTTCGGATACGGAGTTACGGGATATTCCTTTATGGATGCCCAATATATAAGGATAGCTGTCGAAACGGGAATAATTGGGATCATTGTCTTTATCGCACTTATAATCTCCATTTTTAAACATGCGTGGTTATCCTATAAAAAGGTAAAATCACCCTTTTTTAAAGGGATATCGCTCGGCTATATTGCAGGTCTGATTGGTCTTCTTGTCCATGGGATAGGCACTAATACATTTATTATTGTCCGGATCATGGAGCCATTCTGGTTTTTAACCGGAATGGTTATGATGCTTCCTGAACTGGAAAGCTCCTCTGCATTCTCAATGCAGGATCGATTCGCTGAAGAATAATCCGTTTTGCAATCACAAATCATATAATAATGATATTACTTAATAACTTAGAATGGATTTTTCAGAATGACAGAAAGTAATGCCGCCATCATAGAATCCCGTAAGGGTTTGTTTGCAGGTTTTGATCTGAAGGAATTGGTCCGTTATCGTGAACTTCTGTATTTCCTTGTTTGGCGGGACATCAAGGTTCGCTACAAACAAACAGTGCTCGGAGCTGTTTGGGCCATACTTCAACCCTTTTTCACCATGGTGGTATTCACAATTTTTTTTGGTAAGATGGCCCGAATGCCTTCGGATGGCATCCCATACCCGATATTTTCTTATGCAGCACTTTTGCCCTGGACCTATTTCGCCAATGCCATATCACAATCAGGAAACAGCCTTGTTAATAGTTCAAATCTGATAACAAAGGTTTATTTCCCACGGCTATGCATTCCCATGGGTGCGACACTTGCCGGGCTTGTGGATTTTTTTATAGCCATGACCGTTTTAGCCGGTATGATGGTCTGGTACGGATTTATCCCCGGATTTGGATTGATCCTGTTTCCTTTACTTGTATTTTTAACATTTTTGCTCGCCACCAGTGTAGGATTTTGGCTTTCTGCATTGAATGTAAAATACAGGGACATCCGCTATATTATACCCTTCATGGTTCAACTTTGGCTTTTTGTAACACCGGTCATTTATCCCACAAGCATCGCCAAAAACTACTCATGGATACTGTATATGAATCCAATGGCGGGAATTATAGAAAGCTTCAGGGCCTGTATTCTTGGACATAAAACGATTCCCTGGCCGCAGCTTGGCCTTTCAGCGATTTTAACCATATCCGTGTTTCTGACAGGTTTTTTGTATTTCAGCCGCGTGGAGAGGGAATTTGCGGATGTGGTATAGGAACGAAGTTATTTATAAAAATTAGCCATATGATACGTTTAAGCAACATCTTACATCCGATTCACTTTGTAAACTCTTTATACAAAAGAGCAAGCACAGTATCTAACAAAAGGATTACAAAAAATTATCCCGACAATATTCGAAGAGGCCGCCGTGACAGGTGTTGGTGCGGTGGTGAATTAACATTGTTTAAATGGCATTCAAGCTATGGTAAATGTGCGGAATGCGGGTGCTATGTTAATATGCGTCCGCCATTAGATGAAGAGATGGCACGTATTTATTCTATTAACCAATGCTGTGATTCCAGGCAAAAATTAAAAGGAGGCATGACAATTGAGCACCGTCCGGGGCACATTATCCCGAACGGCCAGTTGGAATATTGGCTTGGTTTAATCGATCGCTATAGCTTATTTAAAGGACTGGTCATTGAAGTCGGTTGCGGCCACGGAATTTTACTTGTGGAGTTGAATGACCGGGGATACGATTGCATAGGGGTTGAACCTGACTCGCAAACAGCGGAATTAACCAGACATAATACCGGTTTGGATATACGTCCGGGTTTTTTCCCGTATGTAGTTCTTCCCAAATGCGACTTTTTTCTGGCCTTTGATGTTATTCAAAAGAGCTCGGACCCGGTAGCGTTTATGAAGCGTGCGGGCCAATTGCTTAATCTCGGAGGTATTGCAATCATCCAGACACCCGTTGAAAAAAATGATGATCATCCTCCATTCAGAGAAATGTTCGATAAGGTGTTCGATGACCTGGAACATCTTTATGTATTTACCAAAAAAAGTCTTGGCAGATTAACCGAGACTGCCAATTTGCAGCTCATCATTGAAGAGGGATGGGATTTGTCGAGCGAGGTCGTGGTGCTGAGAAAGGAATCCATAGCAAATGAATAGTCAATTTCCCCATTATGCTTTCTTATTATAAAGGCTTATTTCAGAGAGAAGAAGTTCTTTAAAGGATATTCTGAATGTCATCTTTTGCGATAAAGGTCGAAAATCTTTCCAAGCAATATCGAATCGGTTCCCGTGAAGCATATGGGACATTCAGGGAAACACTGCTGAACTTAACAAAAGCCCCTTTCCGTAGACTCAAGAATTTAGGAAGATCCACAACTAAAGAAGATATAATATGGGCATTGAGGGATGTATCTTTTGAAATAAAGAAAGGCGATGTCCTGGGGATTATAGGCAGAAACGGGGCAGGTAAAACCACGCTCTTAAAGATTTTTTCAAGGATTACCGAGCCGACAAAAGGCAGGGTTGTGTTGAAGGGAAGGGTTGCAAGCCTCCTGGAGGTGGGAACAGGATTCCACCCGGAACTGACAGGGAAGGAAAATATATACCTTAATGGTGCTATTCTTGGGATGAAACGCCATGAAATAAGCAGGAAGTTTGATGAGATTGTGGAATTTGCCGAGGTTGAAAAATTTCTGGATACACCGGTAAAAAGATATTCAAGCGGCATGTACATGCGCCTTGCCTTTGCTGTTGCTGCTCATCTTGAGCCGGAGGTTTTACTGGTTGATGAGGTCCTTGCTGTCGGTGATGCTTCATTTCAAAAAAAATGCCTGGGCAAAATGAGTGCTGTTTCAAAAGAGGGGAGGACAGTTTTATTCGTGAGCCATAATATGGGAGCTGTTCAAAGATTATGCCCGCGTTCAATAGTTCTTGATTCCGGAAAATTATTTATTGATACCGACACCCTGACAGCAGTTCAGGTTTACTTGAATGATATGAGAGAAATGAAAAGCCAGGGAATGGTATCAGACCTCCCGCGTGAAAATTTTGAATATGGAAAGCTTTTACGAATAGTAAAGATAAAACTTCTCGATGCCAACAACAGAGAAACCAATACCCTGAGACTCGGTGAGCCGTTTAGTGTTTTGATTGAATGCATATTCAATGAGAATCTCAGCAATATCTCCATCTTTATCGGAATAGATACGATTCATGGAGATAAGATAACAACGGTGGCAAGCGAGGAGCGGGGGGAAATTTATAATGGCATCAAAGGTGAAACACTAAAAGTTGTTGCATGTTTTAATGATCTGTTTTTAAACAATGGGGAATTTGCCGTTAGAGTTGGTGCCAGAACCATGCGTATGCCATTAGACTTGATTAGAAAGGGATTATTTTTTGAAGTCACTGATTCCAGATATCCGGGAGCACTTCACTTTCAATCGTTACATGGATTTGTTCGCTCTTCTCCAATTTGGAGCACTGTCTCTTAGAAGTAAGCAGGGATAATGTATCCATTTAAAAAGAGAAAAAAAAGGGTGTTTGATTTTTTTGAGCTCGGGTTCCATGGAGACAAATATTTATTAGAGTTAGTGAATATAATAATTCCTGATTGTAATTACTTTATGGAAACAGGGACAAATGTCGGCTCCACATTAGCATATGTGGGACGAAATTATGACCATGTTAAATGCTTATCCTGCGAGCCTGATACTGAAGCATTTAATAATGCCATTAAAAATACGTCCGGACTGGCCAATATTTCCATATACAATGAATCTTCCCTGGAATTCATCTTACGCATCAAGCTGGAGTACACTCATTTGTTTAATAAAAATGTATTATTCTGGCTTGATTCCCATGGATATGGCTTTAAATGGCCAATTAAAGAGGAAATCAGCTTCATTACCGCAAACTTTAAATCTCCCTATATATTGATTGACGATTTCAAGGTTCCGGGCCTGGATTGTTTCGGTTATGACGAGTACAGCGGGCAGGAATGTTCCTTTGATTATATTAAGGATGCCCTTAATCCGAATCTATCATTAAGATTATATTATCCGATTTATACAGAGAGAACATCCAGGCACCACCCCTTGCGGGGTTGGGGATTGATCGAATTCGGCCATACCAGTGAATTGAAGATCCCCGATTCTTTGCTGGACAAGATTCAATATATAGACATTAATAATTACAGTGAGAAGGATAGATAATGTCAAAGGTCAAGGGATTATTAAGGCGCATATTGGTCAAAACTAACCTGAATAGATTATCAGGTATTACCACCGGAGATAATCCGGGATCGTTGGTAATCACTGATCAATTAACCATTGAAGCCTTCAAAAATGATCCTGACAATACCTTTCTTGTAAGCTTTCCTCGAACAGGAAGTCATTGGCTTCGTATGCTTATGGAGCTATACTTCGGCCGTCCTTCATTAGTAAGGGTGTTTTATTACCCGGAACAAAATGATTATTTATCCCTGCACACCCACGATTTAGAACTCAATGCAGAAAACCGCAGTGTCATTTACCTTTATCGTGACCCTGTAGATACAATTTATTCACAGTTGATGTATCACAAAGAAGATACAGACAACCGTGAGAGAATTGCTTATTGGAGTGATTTATATGGACGGCATTTGGATAAATGGCTTTATCTGGAGAGATTTACCAGGCTGAAGACTATTGTTAGATATGAACGACTTAAAACATCTCCATTTGATGAGTTTCCAAAGATATGTGATCATTTTGGAAAGCCGTTTCAAAAAGAGCGCTTTGAATCGGTTTTGAGCAGGGTATCAAAAAAACATGTAAATGCAAAAACATTACACGATCCACAGGTAATCAATCTTTCTCAAAAATACGCTGAAGAGCGCAAAAACTTTAATGAGGGAAAAGGCATGTTTGTTTGGAAGGTGCTGCTTAATGGAAGAGAATATCTGCAAGAAAACTTCTAAAAACTCAGGTTCAATCCAAAGAGTTCCCTCATATATTGATGCACCTGAAAAAACTAACAACCATGTTCAATTTACAGGTATTGTCGTTAACTACAATGAGGGCCGTTATTTGCATAATTGCCTCAAGGGCCTGGCGTTTTGCAAACAATTGATTGTTATCGATCTGGGATCTACCGATGCCTCGATAGAGATTGCAAAACAATATGGCGCTGAGATCGTATATCATAAAAAAGTACCTATTGTAGAGGAGGTTAGGGATGAAGCAATCAGTTATGCCGAAAATGATTGGATTGTACTGGTTGATCCTGATGAAGTATTTCCCGGACATGTCGCAGATTATCTGCGCTCAATAATCATTAAAGATCCAAAGCTCGGCTCAATTAACTTCCCCTGGCAGTTTTATTTTAAGAAAAGACCTCTTTATTCCACGGTATGGGGAATGAACAGGACAAAGAAAGCCATGCTTCATAAAAAGAGGAATAGGTTCAGCTCCAACGTGCATCGTGGAATTCAA
This sequence comes from bacterium, assembly GCA_049472415.1. GTDB lineage: Bacteria > SZUA-182 > SZUA-182 > DTGQ01 > JAFGSM01 > JBLIRM01. Next base: position 7,045 of record JBLIRS010000106.1, read on the forward strand.
CTCCTTGAAGGATACAATACTCTGGAACTGCCCTGGATCACTGATTATACTATAAGACATTACTGGATTGATTCCTATCATCAATTGATAGAGAAACATTGGAGATATATAAAAAGAGAAGGAGAATCAAGATACCGGACAGGCGAAAGATTTTCCTGGGGCTGGTTTAAGAGTGAGACCATAAATACTCTCAAAAGAAACCTTATTGATTATAAAGGCATCAGTGGTGGCCTTTTGGGGATTTTTCTAAGTGGATTCTATTCATTATATATTGCCATGAGCTTGTTATCGCTACGCAGATATCAGAATATCCTGAAGGCAAAAATAGATTTAAGACTTATATAATCCACAGAGCTTTTAGAGGTTATAGCCTGACCTATCCCCTTATTTGATTATCGCAAAGGGATTCTTAATGCAATATCCTGTCTTAAAAGAACTTCCTGTTTCACCTGCCGGTAAAATCTGCTGGCCCTGGACAAAAGGGCCCCTCAGATTTCCTGAGGTTATGTCCTGCGGAAGCCCATGGCCTAAAATCAGCATTATCACCCCTAGCTATAATCAGGGTGATTTCATCGAGGAGACGATTCGCTCCGTCCTTCTTCAGGGTTATCCAAACCTGGAGTATATAATCATTGATGGAGGCTCGACGGATAATTCCCTGGATATCATAAAGAAATATGAAAGGTTTTTGGCCTATTGGGTATCAGAGCCTGACAGGGGACAAACCCATGCCATTAATAAGGGTGTCGAGATTAGCACAGGTAATATTATAGGATGGATAAATTCGGATGACGTATATTGCAAAGGTGCATTTAAGACAATTTTGGATAATATGTTGATAAACAGCGACATATTTTATCCTGTTGTGTTTGGCGGGATCGAATTGATCGATGAAAAAAGTCGTTTTCTTAGAACCTTTCCCGGAAAACCTGTAAACAGGGAAAAGCTCATTGCCTTCTGGAGACAGGATTGGCATATCCCGCAACCCACCGTCTTCTTTCGAAGTGATATCCTTAAGTCCAACAAACTAAACGAATCCCTTCATTATGCCATGGACTGGGAATTGTATCTGCGTGTCTCTGAAAAATATACGTTCCGCCATATCCCTGAAATATTGGCTCGATTCAGGGCACATGGAGATAGTAAGACATCAGGGGGCTGGGGGCCTTTTACCCGGGAACAAATCGTATTTTCCAAAAAATACTGGTGTGAAAGATACATTTATTATTCTCTGGATTATCATTTATGGCCTGTAACAAAAAGGGTTAAGAAGCTACTCGGAATATTGAGAAGGATATTCAGGGGTGTTTTAGGGCAAAACCGTTATGAAAAGGCCAAGTATCTGAAGAGACAGGTATTCACGTTTTGTATCAAAGGCCTGGAAGGAATTTTTAACCTTTAGTATGTATTTATTCCTCGGCAGCCTGGTCTTTTTACTTTTAATGGAGCTTTTGCTTCGAAGACTTTATGACAGAATCTCCGCCACGAAGCATCATGGGCCGACCCATTACTCATGGTCTTTTGTAACCCCAACCGGGAAGGCCATAAGCCCTCTCGAAGGGGACCTTAAATTGTCTCTCAATCCCTTTACCGTTTATTCAAATGCACCTTACCAGAAATCCTCAAAATTCAGTACCAACGAGCGCGGAATAAGGGCTGATTCCGAAATTTCCGTGAAGAACCTTCCCTCAGGGCAAAAGAGGATACTGATTCTGGGTGGATCGACCGCTTTCGGCACAGGGCTTAACTCAAATGATGATACATTCGCAGCGCATCTTTCAGGCATGATCGAGGATGCGATTGTTCTTAACGGGGGGATTATAGGTTTTGTGTCCGGGCAGGAAGTTGCTCAGTTGGCCAGCGACCTCATTGACTATAATCCAAGCCTCATAATTACATTGGACGGTTTTAATGATTTGTTTATCCAGCTTGGAAAATCTAAAAGCTGGCCGGGGCCGGGAGCCAATGAATTTGATGGCTTAGTATATAAGCTGGTAGAGCTTTATAGGGTCCGGAAAAGCATGTTTCATGGTTTTCTCAATCTTTTCCGCGGAATTCATTCATTTTTGAAAACCATATACAGGACCTTTAAATGTCTTGCCGGAATGATTATAGGAAGGCGTTTGAGGATATCCCTTAAATTTCATTTTTCCTCTTTATCAAAAGCAAAGGATAACAAAGAATCAAACGGAATGACATTAGATGAAATATCCGAACAATACGCATTAAATCTGTCAAAGATAACCCGTATGGGAAACGGGTTCGGTTACAGACATCTCGCCATATTACAGCCTGCACTCGTGTCCGAAAGGGAGCACTATGAGCCTAATGGAAGATTTCATTTCTCCGGGGAGCAGATTGAGAAATATGAACTCTTTTTGGAAAGGACCATAAAGCGTCTTGAGGAGCTGAATGTGGAATACTACTGTGCGCACAATGATTTTAAAACCCGTCACACGCTTTTTCTGGATGACATACATCTTACTTCAGAAGGATGTAAAGAGCTTGCAACTGCCGCAATGACTATTTTGAAGCAAAAAGGGATGATTTGTGTGAATATGAAGGAAGATTTTCTTTGTAAAGCCGGAGAAATAGCTAATGAATAGATTATTCAGTCTTATTCTAAAGTGCCTTTATGATATCAAAACATTTTTTTTAAAATTGATGAATGAAACCAATAACAGCGACGGAAAACCTCCGGATAATATGTATCCCCTGTGGTAGGATCTTCTCCTTTCGATGCGGACAGGAAAACCCAAAGTCAGTGTAATTATACCAACCTTTAATCGTGCTGCATACTTATCCGAGGCTATAGAGAGCGTCCTCTCTCAGTCCTATGATAATCTCGAGCTTATTATGGTGGATGACGGATCTATCGATAATACGAGGGATGTTGTGCATTCTTTTTCTGATAAGAGGATCGGATATTTTTACCAGAAAAACAATGGCATTGCATCGGCCATGAACCT
>JBLIRS010000107.1:0-9981 GCA_049472415.1 bacterium
TAGACCCGGGATACCGGTAGTCCCATAAATGGCATTGGACCCTAAACCATAGGTATAACTGCTTGATCCAAAGTACGAGCCGTACGGAAATCCGCCATAATAGCCAAGGGCTTCAATACAGTTAAAGATTGCCACATACATAAGCATTATGAAGAGCAACGAAAATAGAATAAGTATGAAATGAATGTTAATCTTTTTTGCAATGATCCTGGGGTACTTCATGACCTTCACCTTCCTCACTTTAACCTTTTAATCTTCAAGTAACTTCCTTTTGATTACCTGATATTTGACCCGGTTTGCCGGGTGCTGAACTTATAAAATAAAAATGTTGGAAACTATAAACTTTTTCTCTTGGAGCATAATAGATATAAATGGTCCAGATCTAAATTAAATATAAGGCAAAAAACATACCAGAAAGTATTCAATAATGGATGCGTATAATATATTGATAAATATATAGAAAATGATTTTAAAGGATTTAAAGGGATGTGTCGTTTTTATGGTGATTACATAGAAATTATGAATAAGGGGAATGTGCGAATATGACGTCTTTGATTTTTTGGGCAATTCCAAGGGCCTCAAGTCCATCTTCTCCTGAAACCTTGGGCCTTGTCCTGTTTCGAACGGCATAAAGGAACGATACCAACTGGGATTTCAAAGGTTCCTCCTTTTGGCATAGGATCTCCCGGTGTATTATCTCTTTGGGAAAGCTTCCTCTTTCAAGGGGGTCTTTTTGTTTTAAAAGGCAGTAATTGATCTTTGAGTTGGCATAATCAATGGAGAAATAGGAATCCCTTTGAAATATACGGATCTTTCTTTCCTTTTTCATGGATACTCGACTGGATGTGACGTTAGCCACACAACCTGAGGCAAACTCCAATCTGGCATTGGCGATATCAGTAGTGTTGGTGATTATCGGGACTCCAACGGCATTGATTTTAACCACCTTAGATTGAACCAGACTCAGTATGATGTCTATATCATGGATCATAAGGTCCAGTACTACATCCACATCCGTGCCTCTTTCCACAAAGGGGGCAAGGCGATGGGATTCTATGAACATTGGCTTATTGATCCTTTCTTCCAAAGCAAGTATTGCCGGATTGAATCTTTCAAGATGCCCGATTTGAAAGATTAGATTTTTTTCTTTTGCCAGTTTTACAAGCTCTTTGCCCTGTTCCATGGTCGAAGTGATAGGTTTCTCCAAAAGACAATCCTTGCCCGCGAAAAGAAAGAACTTTGCCACTTTGTAATGCAGACTTGTAGGCACGGCAATACTCACAGCATCAACAAAAGGAAGCAATTCCTCATAATTTCCATATGCCTTTGTCTGATAAAGTTTCGCCAGATTATCAAGCCTTTGTTCGTCCAGATCAGCGATCCCGGCAAGTTGACATCCTTCCAGCTCATGATATAACCGGGCATGATGCTGTCCTAAATGGCCAACGCCGATAACCCCTACCTTCAATGGTAATTTTTTTTGTTCTTTTTCCATCTCTTATCAAAAACCTTTATTATTGAACGATTATGCAGATGCTGAATTTATCAGCTACCTCTAATGCCTTTTCCTGGTCAAAGAATAATGTTTTTTTTGCATCTATAGCGATGGCGGAGGCTTTTACCTCTGCCATAATTTGAATGGTTTTCAGACCAATTACAGGTACATCAAAACGGACGTCCTGTTGAGGTTTGCTCACTTTTACAACCACAATTCCACTGCCTCCTATCAATCCACCGCGCCTTATAGTTTCATCCGTTCCTTCCATGGCTTCGACTGCTACAACAGATTTGTTTTTAACCACAACTGTTTGCCCGATATCAAGCCCTGCAATGGCCTTAGCGATCTCCGTACCAAAAGATATATCATTTTCTATTACCTTTGAAGGTGATTTTTTTGTCATTATGCCCCGAGACGGCAGAAGGTGTGAAAGAAAAGTGGTGGAAGGAAGGATTTCTATTCCTTCATTTTCCAGGGTCTGCACAACCCCGCCCAGTAACGTGTCCGCCTTTTTATTTTTTAGTCTTAGAAGCAGGCTTATGGCCTTATAGTCCCAACAAAGCTTTTTAAAGATGTTTACATGTTTTATCTGTCCTACCATTAAAGCTTTGTCTACACCTTCTGTCTTGAAACATCTTATCAGTCTGGTTAACTCTCCCAAATTAATCCAAAAGAAACGCTCCACCAATCCCTCAAGCATAGGGTCTGTTTCGCCTTTGATGCCTATGGCAACAACCTCTACACCTCTTTTGGAAGCCTCCTTAGCACAAAGGATAGGAAATTTACCATTTCCGGCTATCAGTCCAACCTTTTCCAATGTTGTTAGCATCTCCCTTTATTTGCAAATCCCACGGTTTGATGAGCGAATAAACGTTAAAATCTTCTGAATCTCTTCGGTTAGAGGGATACTTTTTTCTATGGCTTCAAGTGCCTGTGCAGTGTTCATTTTGGAGGAAGTTAGATATCGATATGCCTTTTTAATCTGGGTGATTGTTTCCTTAGGAAATCCCTTTCTTTCAAGTCCAACGCTATTCACTCCGAAGATGCGCGCGCGATTTCCGACTGCTCTGACATAGGGCGGCACATCCATGCTGACAGCAGAGCAACCTCCGATAAACGCGTGCTCTCCTATGCTCACAAATTGATGAATAGCACTAAGACCGCCGATAATGGCATGTTCGGCAATGTGAATATGTCCCCCCAGGTTTACGGCATTAGCCAGAATAACATTATTGCCCAGTTGGCAGTCATGTGCAACGTGTGAATAGGCCATCAAAAGGCAACCCTCTCCCACTCGTGTCACAGCTCCACCGCCTTCTGTGCCTCTGTTTACGGTTACAAATTCACGTATTGTGGTGTTAGGGCCTATAATAAGAAAGCTTTCCTCCCCTCTGAATTTAAGGTCTTGTGGTTCAGTGCCGAGCACTACGTGGGAGAATACATTACAGCCTTCACCGATTGTTGTGTTACAATCGATAATACTATTGGCCCCGATACGGACCCCTTCACTGATTGTTACTTTGGGCCCTATAATACAATTGGAGCCTATGATTGCACTGTCTGCAATATTTGCCCCAGGATCAATAATTGCCGTAGGATGTATCCGGTTTTGCATATTGCCTCTCATTGGTTATTTTTTTGATTTTTATTTTTTTAAAATATAAAAATAGAAATTATTCTTCCACTACTGTTGCTAGAAATTCACCTTCTGCGGCCAATTTTTCATCCACACAGGCTTCACCTTTGAATTTCCAGCCATTTTTATGAATGTGCAGCGATTGGGCAATCAACCTAAGCTGGTCTCCGGGAATAACCGGTTTTCTAAACTTAACCCTATCCATGGACATGAGATAGACTTTCTTACAGGTCATGGGTTCAAAAGATTTGAGGCACAGGATACCTGCGGTCTGAGCGAGTGACTCCATTATAAGAACCCCCGGCATGATCGGAGCCGACGGAAAATGCCCATTAAAAAAAGGCTCATTCATGGTAACATTTTTAAGGGCTATAATCTTTTTTTTTAGTTCTATTTCAATGACACGATCTACTAACAGGAAGGGGTAACGGTGCGGTAAGAACTTTAGGATTTCATTAATATCGAGCATGATTCTCTCCTTTTTATTCTGGTTAAGATGGTGATTCATGGGATAGTTTGGGAGTTGAAATTATCAGAGAGGCCTCCAATGACTTTGGTCCCCTTTCCAGAACTTTTAGATGCATTTTCCTTACTGCTAAAGCCTTATCCGAGTTTATAACTTGATAAAGAAAATCAGTGAGTTCTTCTGTGTCCAGGTCCCTTATGACTACAGATACAGAGAATTCATTAGATTCAGTTTCTTTGGGGCTCATGGAAGAGATCTTTTCTCCTATTCCGGCCTTTTTTGCTACTTCCTCCAAAAAGGAGAGGAGCTCAAATTTTGCACCTTTTTTTGTGATTTTACGGTCAATTGCAGAATTAAATTCTTTAAGCTCTTTATAGCGCTTACTAAGATAAACAAGCTCCTTCAGACCAGCCTCATTTGTTTCGACCGATTTTTTCAAAACCTTAATCCTTTGCGAGACAGGGAAAAATACAAGAAACAATATAAAAAGAAAGACTAAAATACCAGCCCCGGGAAGGATAAATCTCAGGGTATTTCGTCCCAGGATAGACTTCCACTCAATATTTTTTAATAGGTCGGGTTGTTTAATAGTTGACATCCTTTTAAATATCATCTGTGAGGACCAACATATTCTGTAATATAAACCATATATATTTTTTCATAGGGTTGTGTTAACCATTCTTTTCTTCCATCATATTTATCTTCTCTTCCGCCTCTTTTACAAATGGTGAATCAGGAAAGTTTATGATTATATTCTGATATGCCTCCCGGGCCTTATCTATCGAACCTGTTTTTTCATAAGACTGCCCTATCTGCATATAAAGGGCATCCCGAAGGGCATATTCCGGATTATTGTCTAAAATTTGCTGAAAAATTTCTATAGATTTACCATAATCTCCTTTTGTTTGATATACATACCCTATCCCTATCCTGGCCTGTTGAGCAAAGATCCCATTCGGAAATTTGTTCAGGTATGCTTCAAATTCTTCCAATGCCTTATCATATCTCTCCAGAAAATAAAGGCAGTTGGGTATAAAAAACCTTGCCTCTTCCGCAGCTTCAGACTTAGGATAGAGCTCAATAAGCTCTTCAAATAATTCTAAGCTTTTTTGGTATTTTTCCACTGAAGAGGTAAAGCCTTGCGTCATAGAGGTCGGATCTTGTTTTTGAGAAGCTGAGCGAATGGGTGCATAGTAGTTTTCTTTTGCCAGATTTAGGAGTTTATTGGATTTAATCATATTTGTTTTTGACGAATACCGCAGACTGAAAACCGCAATCATTACTATTGCAATAATAATCAAACCTATTATGACCTTGTTATAATTTTCCTTGATCCACATTATTGCCTTCGCTGAGGTAGATAAGAATTCGTCTTCCTGCTTTAGTAATTGTTTCCTGGTAATTTTTTTCTTAATTTTCATTTTTTTATCCTTTCATCAATCTTTCCAGAGCACTTTCAACAATTCGTTTGGAATTCACAAAAAGGGCCTCTGCCTCGTTTTTTTCAAGACCCGCGCCATATGCTATTTTACAGGCGTTTTCGTAGGTTATAAGATCTCCGGGACTATGAGTGTCGGTATTCAGAACAAGCTTGGCAGAAAATTTTTTTGCTATCTTTGCCACCCGGCCATTGCTTAGAGAATGTCCCTTACGGGCTGAAATTTCAAGGTAGATCCCGCGGTCTGCGGCCATCTTTGCTTCTGTTTCAGACAATAATCCGGGGTGTGCCAAAATATCAATATCGGATTCCAGTGCAGCCAAATTTGTGCCGGGTGCAACAGGCTCCGATAATGTTTCTCCGTGAACAACTATCACTACCGCTCCCAGGTCCCTGGCCTTTGAGGCCATATCAGAGATGGCTTTCGGCGGAACATGGGTCAGCTCAATACCGGGAAGTGCCTTGATTTTGTTGAAACTATTACACCATTTACAAACCTGTATCATTCTGGGAATGATCCAGTCCAGATTTGAAATGTCGGCATGGTCGGTAATCGCCATTGCGGTATAACCGAAGTGCTCGGCCCTTCTGATTAATTCCGCCGGAATAAGTTCGCCGTCACTAAATATACTATGCATATGTAAGTCAATCATAAAATCCCTTGTCAGAATTTAGGATTATATAAACTAAATAAGTTGATTATTTACTTGATTCAGCTTTTATAATTTACAAACCAATATCATGCCATGAATATTGACTAATAGTCAAGTTTTAGTGGCAAATCCGTTAACAAATAATCATTTTAGTAAATCCTTTTATCAAAAAATCTATGTTATTAAATAATAATTATTTTTTTAATTGGTTCAGGGAAAAACTAATTTTAATTGGTTCAGGGAAAAACTAAATTTATTGCGTCTGTTAGTTCAGAAAGTCAAAATAGACGCTTTCAATAATAAGTGACATGGAAGGAGGTGAAATCCAATGAAGGCGAAAACAAATGTTAAAACAGGTGGCGGTGCACCCGGTTTGGGTTGATAATCGTGATATGGTCCTTATTAAAGAAAATATGATATTGTTTTATTGAACTATATTTAGCATCAAAAGGGATTTAATTTAAATAAAGTTTTGTCTCATGCGACTATAATATTAAGCATCAAAAGGTATTTGGCCAAAATTAGAATTGCCTGGAAAATCCCCGAACAAATATTTATTTTTACTAAATCCTTTACATTCTCCATAGAAAGTAGTATCTTCATACTCAATAAGTTCAGCTTAATTTGTTTTATCCATAACGTTTTGTAAAGCTTGAAATAAACTTATCTATAATTAAAGCATTATACATAAAACGCCATAATAAGCATTAATGATGATAAAATATAGTGAGGATTAATCTTTGAAGATTTATATTAGTAGACATGCTAAGAGGCAAATGAAATGGAGAAAAATTTCGGAAGATGAGGTTCGAAATGCCATTTTAGATCCAGAAGAAGTTCAGGATTCTATAAGGGGCAGAAAAAATGTTTTTAAGCATATTAATAAAAAATGGATAAAAGTAACTTTCAAAGAGGAAGATGATAAAATCACCATAATTACGGCCATAGATAAGAGTAATTAGGAGGAAGAAAACATGAAGATTGAGTATGATCGAGAAGTAGATGCTCTTTACATAAGGATTCAAGAAAAGGAGGTATACCGTACAAAAGAATTAGAAGAAGGGGTTAATTTGGATATAGATGAAGAAGGTAAAATAATCGGATTAGAGATAGTTGGAGCATTGGAAAGATATAACCGGAAAGATATTTTTAATATTGCAACCGAAAATTTAATATTTGAAGAAACAACCCAACCACGTAGAGGGTGAAATATATTAAAAATAATTGGCCGAAATAAAATGTTATTTAAATTTTTAGAGTCTCTCTGATATCTTCCTGCATCTTTAGAACTTCCTGTATCGGATACTGTGCATTACGAATCGGTCTTCCAACTACCACATAATCCGCTCCGTTTGTAAATGCCTTTTTAATATCGACGGTTCTTTTTTGATCATCCACTCTGTTTTGAACCGGCCTCACTCCAGGTACTACAATCAAAAAATTATTGCCCAGTTCGCTTCTTAGTTTCTCAGCTTCCAAGCCGGAAGATACAATACCGTCGCACCCCAGTGCCAACGCGCGTTTAGCTCTGCTCAAAACAAGCTCCTCAACCGAGCAGTCAAATCCAAGGGCTTTCATATCTCCCTCGTCCAAACTTGTTAGAACAGTAACGGCCAGGATTTTGACATCCCCTTTCTTATTCGCTGCTGCCTTAAGTATTTCGTCATTTCCATGTACCGTTGCAAAAGAGACACGACTATTTTTTAATTGTTCAACAGCCAAACCCACGGTCTGAGGCACATCGAAAAACTTCAGGTCAAGCATTACTTCTAAATCCTGTTCTATGATCCAGTCTATTATTTTAAACCATCCCGCCAAAAAGAGCTGTAATCCGACCTTATAAAATTTGATATGGCTTTTGAGCTTATGAACCCATTCCCTGGCCTTTTCCTCATTGTCCACATCTAAGGCAAAGATTATGCGTTTATCAAGAGGGATATCCTTTTTGGTTAATAAAATATCTGACATTTTTTCCCCTTTAATTGATTAATTGTATAATCAAACAGTTTTTAGATAAATTATAGACCGATTACATCTACTGATCCTATTTAATAAAGCCCCTTTCAATCAAAAGATCATAGATCTTTGCGCCTTTATTTATCGAATCATATACCAACCCTGAGGTAATCGTAGCCGATGAGATTGCATCGACCTGGGGGGTAAATGTGATGCCCTCCCTTACGTTTCTGGCAATAAGGCCTTTTTTAATTTTAGTGATATCATTTGCGTCAAACGAGGCATTATATAATTTGCTTAGTTTTATGGGAATTAAATCAAGCACTGTCCCTAATCTGTCTATCATGTAAATAAACTGTACAGTTTCGCACACATCACAGGTAGACGGCCTGTTTACAAGGATGGCAAATATGTCCTCTTTTGAGCCGATTTTATAAACAACCCTGCCTGAATCTTCAAACAATTCTTTAATTAATATATTTTCTCCTCTCATAGCCAGCCACTCTTTCAACAGGCTGTCAATCAATGCCTCATCGATAGGTTTTGGCTCTGTCGATGCTGTTTCTATTTTTTTATCCAGATAATGTTTTCCTTCAAGGATATCAACTATTATATCGAATGTATCCTTAACATTTTCATTTACTCCCAGCTCAGTCTTCATAACCTGAAATTTATTGTCCGGCCTTTTCAAAAGAAATATCTTAAATGGTGTCCGTACCTGGCCAACCTGATCATATTTAGAAAATTTAAAGTCAGGAAAAACCGGATACGGTACATTAAACTCTTCAACAAATTTATTCACTTCTCTCATGTTGTTTCCCGCTGCAATGCCTATCATCTTTACCTTTCCTGCCGTATTTTCATTGTCCTCTATCATTAAAAACAGTTCTCTGTCATAAGAGGTCTGACTCATACACGAGACACAGTATACGCTTAGCACCTCGATCATAATAATATCGGCTTTAATGTCTGAAAGGCTTATTTCCCTGCCCTTCTTGATGCTCAGATATTTTTGGGCGGTTTTATTTAGGGTTATGTCAAAATCCATTTCAGGGAAAAGGTCCCCTGGCCCTATTAATCCGTAAATAGTGCCTGTGCTGAAACCTATACAGCAAATGATACTTATTATTATGATAATGAAAAATTTTGTTGTTTTTTTCATTTTATTCCTCCTGATTTGTTTTTTTTGTCGATTCAAACAGATCTCCAATTAGGCCGGAGATTACTTGCGGAGATTAATCCAGTCTTCCATAATTTTTAAATTTTTGGTCATTTCCCACCATCCGTTTTTAAAAGCCGCATAATCAGGAGCACCTGTCATTGCGGATGCATAGCGAACGGAATTGGCATAAAACAGCCATTGAGCGATCCAGTAATGTTCAATGGTTTCGTCAAAAGGATTATCGTTGCCGGCAAGATTCTTTTCCCATGCCATGGTTAATAATAATGTGGCGTTTAAAACCATCTGATCCGTTTCCTTTATGGTAGAATCAAGCTTGGCAAAGTGATTTTCTGTCCAGTTTGTGCTGTGACATGTGGAACATACCTTCATCATTTCAGCTTTTCTTGACCTTTGTTCATTTTCATCTATCAGAAAATCAACTGCCGGCTTGCCGGTAAAGTCAGTTGGAAGGGATAATCCGTCTTTATTTTTTATAATAGAGGTGTCCCCTGACTTTGGCTGGGGGTGCGAATAAACCAATCCGAATATCCTTACCCATAAACGTCCTCCAAAATCATGTGTCCTGGATGTAATCTCCTTGCCATTTGGACTGATTATGAGGCTATTGTGACAGGTTGCGCACGTGGGGGCCTTAAAATCGCTCCCCAACACCCAGGGCACATTATTAAAATCCCAGTATTCCTTCTTTGAGCTGTAAATGTTGGCGTGTTTGCTTTCTTTGTAAACGTTCCAGGCAGGCACATCGGGTTCAAGATGGCATTGGGCGCATGTATAGGGTTTGCGTGCAATGTCGATGGAAAAACTATGCCTCGGATGACAGGAAGAGCAGGAGCCCTGGCTTCCGTCCGGATTCAACCGCCCCACCCCCTGGTTCGGCCAGTTGATCAGGTCGGGGACGGTTATTGTGAGGGGCCCCGCTGATACCTTCTTCAATCCGTTGACCTTCACATCCGTGCCATGGCACCCGAAACAGGTATCCATCTCCGTAAAGGCCGAGGCCTCCTGGGGCACGACCCTTCCATCCTGTGTCTTTTTCACGCTGATGATGGTCTTCACCAGGGCGTGGTACACGGGATTCTCTTTCAGGTTGCTGTACGCAAATCCCTTTTTGCTCGGCAGGTATTCCTTCACTTCCACCGGATGACAGGTGG
>JBLIRS010000108.1:0-9969 GCA_049472415.1 bacterium
AGCCCTTTCCCTTTCTTTTTCCGAGTCCCCCAGATATCTGAGGATTTTCATTCTGTTCTATCTGTTTTTTTCTATTTCGGTCTTTATCTATATGCTCCTGTATAAATATAGAAAAATCCCCTATAGAGTGACAAAACTGAAGATAAGGGTTGTTCTTTTCGGTTTCTTCATAGGCGTTCTTCTCCCATTGGCGGAGCCAATCCTGAACAGCGCCTTTGGCATAATAATATTACCCAATATTGAAATTGCCACATTGCCATTCATCATGGCTTTCCCACTTTCTATTGCCTATGCCATTGTAAAACATGACCTTTTCGAGATAGATATCTTCATAAAAAGAACGGCAGGGTATTTACTGGCAACAGCCTCCATTGCCCTCTTTTATCTATTATTCGTATTCAGTGCGGATCTTTTCCTGAAAACGATTTTTCTCCGGCATCCGCACTTGGTCAATTTTCTTTTCATATTAATAGTTGTTTTCTTATTCAATCCAATTACTAACAATATACAAATCCTTGTGAATCGGGTATTCTACAGGCAGAGATATGATTATAAAGAACCCGTGAAACAACTTCTGGAAGATATAACCTCCATTTTCGAGCTGGATCTCATTATCAAGAGGGTATTGAATATACTTTCAAATACGATGTTTATCTTGGATATTCGTATCTTTCTTTATAACATCAAAGAAGACGTATATTTCGAATATGATCCCAATGGGAAGGTGAACAATGATAAACATGAAAAGATTATGGCCTCATCAAGCCCCCTGGTAAAACTACTGGAAAAGGCAAAAAAAGAGATCTCAAGGGACAACTTGTATGATCTTTCAAAATCCGATCCCTTTGCCGGTGAGATGCTTCTTTTGTTTGAATCATGGAATGCCCTGTTAATAATTCCATTTATAATGCATAAAAAACTCTCCGGATTTATAATACTCGGGAAAAAGAAATCAGGCAGCTACTACAACAAATCAGACCTGGAGTTTTTAAGGATAATAGCCGATCAAACCACAATAGCACTGGAAAATGCCAATCTTATTCAAAACAAGATCAAACAGGAAAAAATCGAGGAAGAATTAAAGATCGCAGGAGTAATTCAACGAAGAATGCTCCCTGATTCAGCCCCAAAGATGGAAAAAATCTCTATTTACAATCAAATTATTCCAAGCAGTGAAATCGGAGGAGATTTTTATGATTTTATAGATTTTCCATCCCAAAAGACAAAGGAATTGGGAATAATCATTGGTGATATCTCGGGTCACGGGATTTCCGGGGCGTTACTTATGAGCGCAGCCCATAGTATATGCCATAATCAGGCCTTTTATTTAAAAGACACAGCTTCAGTAATGCATTCGGTAAATGGCCTGATGATCAAGGAGACCAAAAAGAAGGCCTTTGTCGCAATGATTTATGCCCTTCTTTTGCCGGACGGAAGGATTGTTATGTCAAATGCCGGTATGCTCCCACCCTTGCACTTTAACTATCACAGCAAAGAAACCCGCTTTCTCGAAAATGAAGGGGAACACCTTCCGATCGGGATTGTTGAAAACCTTACTTATACACCTTTAACGGTTTCACTGGGTAAAGGAGATGTCATTCTTTTCTATACGGATGGTATAGTTGAGGTTCAAAATCAGGATAAAGAAATCTTTGGCCTTTCCCGCCTGAAAAAATTATTTTCATCCCTGGTATATCTTGAGCCTGAAGAAATATATAATAAAATTATCAATAAGTTAGAAAATTTCTCAGGCAAAAAAAGCTTTGATGACGATCTGACAATCCTGATTCTGAAACGAACCGACGCACCTCCGCTTGATACCATTTTATCCCTTCCATCCTATTCGAAAAAAGAAGGTATTATCTTGCAAGGTATTGAATCATTGGCTCAATTATTTTCATTTGATGATGCTGATGCCACCCGGCTGAAAGAAGAGGTTAACAAAACTTTTATAAACGCGACAAGACATTATAAATCGATGAGTAATTGTAAATTAATAGTCTCATTGTTTCCTGAAGGATTGGATATCAAGCAGAAAAGGTATGTCCTGGAGCTTGTCCCCAAGGATGAACCATATGATTGCATATTCAATAATTGTGTAGGCAGATTAATCGTTAATTTTCTCTAATATACGCCGATCCTTGTAAACAGCCTCTTTTGCTTTATAACAACTCCGCATCCTTGTCGGTATCTTTGAAATCTGTCGATATTAGAAGCAGTACAGGGAAATAAGGAGACGGCTTTTGGTCAATCAAGAGGGCACATTCAAGATCAAAAAAGTCAATGATATAGTAGTAATTTCCACATTGACTGATTTCACACTCTCAATGGAAAGAATTATGGAAGATCTCTATCAGGAATTATGTAATAATGGTTATAAAAAGATTATATTTGAATTCAACCCTGAGAATCACATTACCAGTGCCGGGATTGCCATCCTGATCAGTCTGATTGACGAAGGCACAAAGAATAATCAGATAATAGGCTTTATCGGTCTTTCAAGCCACTTTAAAAAAATTTTCAATTTGATAGGGATAACCCGTTACGCGACTATTTATAATTCTGTTGAGCAGGCAATCCATAATATGTCAGGGGCTTTTTCTTCTGAATATACTGAACAGTCCAATTAAAAAATGGAGGATGATAAGATTATAAAAAGACCTCTTATCGGAGAGATCCTCATAAAAAATGGATTTTTAAACAAAAGACAACTGGACGAAGCTCTAAATATACAAAAAAAGCAGCAGGACGAGAGAATAAGGATTGGTGAAATACTGATCCAGCGTGGAGTGATTAAGGAGGAAGATTTACTTGAATCTCTCGCCATCCAGATAGATACTACTTTTCTGCCGATGATGAAGCATTATCAATCCCTCTCCTCCCTCGCTATGCAAAACAAAAGCCACAATATCCAACGTTATATAAAAACCATGAGTTTTTTTATTGAGATTGGTATCCTTATCAGCGATAATCCGGATATAAATACCTTGGTAAAAATGATTGCCAAAAAGGCCCCTGAGATTATGGAAGCGGAAAGAAGCAGTATTTTCTTCCTCGACAAGGAGGAGAAAGAGTTATGTTCCCTGGTAGCTATTGGCATGAGTGGCAACATGATCCATTTTGACAAGGATCTGGGTGTTGCAGGCCATGTTTTAAAGACAGGAAAACTGCTGAATATCACTGATGCTTATCAATGTCCCTATTTTAATATTGAAATAGATAAAAAAACAGGTTACAGGACCAGGAGCATCCTTTGTACACCTATCGTTAACCCGAGCGGAAAGCCGTTCGGAGTATTTCAGATATTAAACAAAAAAAATGGCATTTTTACCAAAGAGGATGAGATACTTCTCCAAATAATGGTATCTCAAATCTTTATTGCCCTGGAAAATATAAACACATGGAATGAATTCAAATTAATCAAAGAATCCCTCAATAAAGAAAATGAGAATCTCAGACGTGAGAAGAAGAAGGAATACGGATTTACAGAAATAATAGGGATGAATGATAATCTTCTCTCGATCATGAAAACCGTAAAACAAACAGCCGGTTTTAACATACCTGTCCTTATCGAAGGTGAAAGCGGCACCGGCAAAGAGTTGATGGCAAAGGCTGTTCATTACAACAGTACGAGGGCTGAAGAACCCTTTATCTGTGTCAATTGTTCAGCTATACCTGAGAATCTTCTGGAATCAGAGCTTTTCGGATATGAGAAAGGGGCCTTTACGGGTGCGCAATCATCAAAGATCGGTTTCTTTGAAGAGGCAAACAAAGGGACCCTTTTTCTGGATGAAATAGGCGATATGGAGCCAAAATTACAGGTAAAAATCCTCCGGTTTTTACAAAACGGGGAGATACAGAGACTGGGAAGCAGCAAGATAAAAAAGCTGGATGTAAGGATTATTGCCGCCACCAATAAAAACCTTACTGATATGATGAAAGAAGGAAGGTTTCGGGATGATCTTTATTACCGTATCAATGTAATAAATCTTAAGCTTTCACCATTGAGGGAAATAAGAGACGATATCCCTCTTTTAATAAGGTATTTTTTACAAAAATTCCGGCCTTCACTTAACAAAGATGTAAAGGGATTGAATCCGGAAGCCCAACAACTTTTGCTTATGTATGAGTACCCGGGAAACATAAGGGAACTTGAAAATATTATCAAAAGGGCACTCGTTATCTCGGACGGCCCCTTTATCACACCTCAAAATCTCCCGGATTACATACAATCAAATAAAAACACGGCCACAGATCCGCTGAATTTCGGTTTTTTAACCTCCTCTTCCAAAGATTACAAAACATACAAGGGAATAAAATCAATGGCGAGAAAGAAACTGGATGAGCATCTGGATATGCAGTTTATCATAGATCTTCTCAAGGAAAACAAAGGCAATGTGAGCCGAGCCGCCAGGCAGGCCAATATGAACCGTTCCCTGCTTCATCAGATGATCCAGAGATATCAATTGGACATTTTTCAATATCGCTCGAATCATGATAATTGTAAAAAAAATTAGCAATTAAATTGTACAATTAATAACCATTTTACATTCAAACCATATACATTCCTTTGAAATCTCTCTTTTATCAATCAATCCATATGATTCAAAACAGTAAATGGATTTGGCATTTCAGTTGCATAATAAAAAGCTAATTTTTTGAATATGTTGAAAAAAACAGCTTACTGAAACCCCAAAAACTTGAGATTCAAACATTCGGGAAAATATACATTTCAAAAAAAAATAATCAATGATTCATCATGATCATTAGATTGAACGTATACAGGTCTAACTATTCCTATTATTATCACATATTAAATTGAGGAGCCGAACATGAAAAAAGACCCAGGATTAAACATCGGATATTTAAGTATATACTTAATCTTTTTTTTCATTATCATATCCCTGCCATGCAATAGCTATGCGGGGGGATATATCGACGGTACATTGGCCCAGGATTTTCTCAATGCCCCTGCCGTTGGCCCGAACGTCGTGGGTTATATGATAGGTGATTATATTAGCCCTCAAATCACACATATACACCTTTTTATCAGAAAATGCGAATGTCTCAAAAGGGTTAATTACAAATATGAAGGCATTTTTATTTCATATAATCAGTACTTTTCAAAGGCAGAGTTCGATGGACTTACACCTGAAGTCCTGGTGGGCACAATTGACCCCTATGGACAAATATCGAGGAAACTCGCACCCGGCCAGGAACTTATTGCTGTGATTAATCGCGTCCTGGAATTTCAGAAGATGGATAATCAGTTTGTTGCCAGGGTAAGCATAAAGTTCGTGAGCATGATCCCTTAATTTTTAACCGATTCTAGCACCCGATCTTACTGCTCGGAAGGAAAATAGAATCAAAAAGAAAACTGCAATTTTTAACCGATTCTAGCACCCGATCTTACTGCTCGGAAGGAAAATAGAATCAAAAAGAAAACTGCGGATAAAAGAATTACCGTCCCGGAAGCCGGCAGATTCAGATAAAAGGCCAACCATAACCCTATGGCAACCGAGAAGCTTGCAACAACCATCGAAATCATTATTGCATTAAAGAAACTTTTTGCTATTTGAAGACTCCCTGCTGCAGGAATAACAATAAGAGCAGTCACAAGCAGCAACCCCACAATCTTCATTCCCATAACCACCACAATGGCAGTAAGCAAAATCAGAATGCTCTCCAGACGTCCCGCTTTTATGCCGCTGGCCTTTGCTGAATCCGGATCAAAGGTGACAAATAACAGCTCCTGGTAAAATATGATGATAATGGTGAAAGTGATTATGGTTAATACCATGGAGACCCATACCTCTGTTGAGGAAATGGCCATGATATCTCCGAACAGATAACTCATCAGACCCGCATTAAAATCACCCGAAAGGCTGGCCAAAATTATCCCTAATGCCAATCCGATGCTGCTGAAAATCCCGATGGCAGTATCTTCATATACGCCTGCCTTCTCCCGGAGCTTAATGATACCTAATGCGCACAAAACAGCCACAAGCAGAGCCGCAGTCATTGGAAGGATGTCCAGAAACAGGCCAAGAGCCACGCCACCGAATGTGATATGGGCAAGGCCATGACCGAGCATGGCATCCTTCCGTAAAACCAGGAATACTCCAAGAATAGCACAGGTATTTGCAATAAAAATCCCTGCCAATAGTGCCCTTTGCATGAAATTGTAAGTCAAAAAGAATTTCAATAAAAATCCCCTTTACTCAATGACGGTGGGAGATAAGGTGTTGCTCTCCTCTTATGAACTTCTCAACTTCGGAGGATTGACAGAATTCCTCATGAGTCCCGTGAAAAACGAGCCTCTGATTAAGGCATGCCACCTTGGTTACATATCTGGTAACGGCTCCTATATCATGTGTAATCAACACAATAGTGATGCCAAGTTGTTTATTCAATAAATTTAGCATATCATAAAAGTGTGTTTGAGTGGCAGCGTCAACACCTGCTGTAGGCTCATCCAGGATAAGAATCTCAGGCTGATTGACTACGGCACGGGCGATAAAGACACGTTGCTGTTGCCCTCCGGAAAGTTCCCCGATCCTGCGGTCTTTAATCCCCTTCATATCCACTTTCTCCAGGGCCTTATCAATCAGGGCATAATCATTCCTTCTAAGAAACCGGGGAAATTTCTTTCCGGATATGAGTCCCATAGACACCACTTCCTTCACTGAAGCCGGGAAAAAATGATCTATATGAGTGGCATTCTGGGGAACATACCCAATGCTTTTCCACTTTGCAAAAGTCCTTATTGTCTGACCGAATAAAACGATCTCTCCTTCGCTGAGCGGAAGGAGGCCGAGAACAAGCTTTATAAGGGTTGTTTTGCCGGAGCCGTTGGGTCCCAGGATGGCCAGGAAATCACCCTGTCTTATCTCAAATGATATATCAGAAAGTACCTTTGTGGAGCCATAGCTGAAATCAACACCTTTTACGGATATTTGAATATCGCGGGCTTCACTCACATCCAAGCCCCTTCGTAAGGTTTTTGAGATTATCTTCCATAATGGAGATAAAGGTTATGCCTCTTTCGCTTTCTTTCACGGTTAAATTCGGACCCGGATTTAAAACCAGAGTGTCTGCCCCAATCTCTTTCGCAATGATCCTGGCAAGTCGATCATTAATAAGTTTCTCAACAAAAACAGCCTTGATGCCTTTTGACTTTGCAAAATCTATTATTTCGGCCATTTCTCTCGGTTTTGGCTCTGCATCAGGACTCAATCCATAAAGAGATATCTGCTTCAAACCATACCTTTTTGCTATGTAAGAAAAAGTTGCATGACCGCCCATCAGGATTTCAGATCTTTCACAATTTCTCAACCCATTTGAATAATTTCTGTCAAGCTCGGCCAGTTTTTTTTTGTATCTTTTTCCGTTTTCCGTATAAATTGCGGTCCCTTCAGGATCCAACGTGGAAAAAACCTTTACGATTTTATCTATGATCTTCTGATCATTCTCAAAGTCAAGCCAAATATGAGGATCCATTCTTTCATGATGATGCCTGGAAATGTCTTTCATGTGTGAGTCTTTATTTTGATCAGCCTTTTTTCCCGGAAGATCACTTTCCGATTCCTCCGCGCTGATCAGGTCCAGTCCCTCTGATGCCGCAATTATCAGAAGCAAATCACTTTTTACCCCTTTTAACAGGTCTTCAACCCACGGCTCCATACCGGAACCAATATATATAAATATATCCGCCTTTGAAAGGTTGACTATGTCTGCTGGCCTGGGTCTCCATGTATGGGGTTCGGTACCCGGAGGAAGTAAGATCTCCGCATTGACCCTCTCGCCGCCGACAACCCTGGCAAACTCCTGCAAAGGGAAAATGCTCGTTACTACTTCCAGCCTTTGCAGTGCCCATCCCCTGTAATGGCAGCATATTATAAATAAAAGTATTATCAAAAATACTTTTTTTTTAAAGTATCCTTTCATTTTAAACCCTTTTCCATGTCCAGTCTATGAAAAACCGTGTCAGGCATTATTATATCAAAGAAATATATTAAAATATATATATGTATATGCTGTTTCCGCAATTCTAATTATTGCAATTGTTTCCCCGGTCCGCGCCAATTGTCTAATCATAAAAATTATTCACCTAAAGGCCTAAAAAATATACTGGCTATCAAAATTTCCCTTTTTTTCATCATTTTATAATAATATTTGAAACAAATATATCTAATAAAACATGATAAAAATATTTGAAATTGGCATAATTTTTGTTTATTAATTTGCCGAATCATTATATTTGCTGATGATTACCTTTAATAAAGAGTTATAAAATCATGGAGATAGATATGGAAACATTGTCAGATATAAAAATAATCAATCAAATGCTGAGTATAGAAAAAAATGCATGTCAGATTGTTGAAAATGCAAAAGAAAAGGGGAATAAGGTAATAACGGAAACCAGGGAAGAGACTGAACGGCTCATAGAAAAAAAGAAACAAGAGCTAAAAAACAACCTGCTTGCATTAGAGAAAAAACTACAGGAACAAACCGGGAAAGAAGTGGTTCGAATAAAGACAGAAAAACAACAAGTTTTTGAAATGATTGAGAAACAAAGAATATCAAAAAAGGAATTGACAATAAAAAAGATTCGCGAATTTTTATTTAAACAGGTCATGGATGAGATTGATGATATATGTTGAAGAATGCTGTTCGTTTTTCATATATAAATGCCAAGATTCGGTCATTAAAAAGTCAATTACTCAGGCAATCTGATTATGAAAACCTCCTTAAAACAAGGGGATATCATGGATTGGCTGATTATTTAAGATTTACTCCCTATTGCAAAAATATTGATAAAACCATTTCCTCTTATGACGAGCTAATAGAAATTTACTATAAACATATTTTAGGAGAATACATAAAGGTCATTGATTCGGTATCAATTAATATTAAACGCTTAATTTGTCAATTGTATCAGAGATACGAGCTTGAAAATCTTAAGGTCATTTTAAGGGCAATCTGTTATTGCAGACAATCGGACAAAATAAAAAGGCTCTTTTTTCCATTGATTAAATATACCAACTTTTCCACAAGTGATCTGATCGCGTTAAAAGATTTATCCGGAATCATCAACAGATTAAAAGGCACATGGTACTATGATCCGCTTATTAATTCCTTTTATCGTTTTGAAAAAGAAGGCGAAAGTTTTCCTTTGGAGATGGCGTTAGACTTAACCTATTACAACCATCTTTGGGATATTGTCTCATCTCTACCCCGACAAGATCAAAAGATAGCAAAAAATATTTTTGGGCTTCAGTTTGACGCCTTAAATATTATTTGGATAATCAGATTTAAAGAGCGGTTCCTGTTCTCTCCTGAAGAGATTCTTAATTACAGCTTAACAAGCGGAAAATACATCTCAAAAAAAATCAGGAAAAAATTGGCTTACGCTGTAAATCAGAAAGACATAATATTAAATCTTGAAGGAACCCCATATAAAGAAATATTAAAAGGCATTGATGACCCGGAAATAGCTTATATCAGGTTATTACAATATATATTGATATTAGTAAGAAGGAATTGGAACAGATATCCTTTTCAAATTGGTACAATCTTAGGTTATATATTTTTAAAAGAGACTGAAATAAAGGATCTGATTACAATTACTGAGGGGAAAAGGATTGGTATTCATGAGAAAAATATAAATCCTTTTATGGTGCATCAATTATCACTGACTTGTTAACAGTTATGGTTCAAGGTTCATATACTTAATAATAAAGGATCGGGAGTAGTTATCATGTTAAGGCCTGCTAAGATGGCTAAGATTGATCTTCAGATACCGGAAGATCATATCGCTAAAATAACCCTGGGTATTACCAATTTAAACATCATACACCTGATGAATATCCGCAAAACTCCTCTTGGTGAAGTTAATATTGAATCCAATCGGGAAAATTCTCTGGTGTGCAGATATCTAAAACTGCAGCGCAGGATTAATCATCTATG